>NZ_JBFTSF010000117.1:0-18023 GCF_056399905.1 Cupriavidus sp. 01L46 | reverse complement strand
GATCCGTCCTTCCACGACGCCAAGATCTCGACGGCGCATTTCTTCGCGGAGCACATCCTGTCGCAGGCATCGGGTTTGCGCGATGCCATCGTGGCGGGCGCGGTGCCGGTCAATGCGTTGAGCGAAGCGCAGTTCTGAGATCTTCCTGGTCCAGGCAAGAAAAAGGCGACCCGCGGGTCGCCTTTTTTACTTCCTCGAAACCGATGCGCGGATCAGGCCGCTGCGTGGCGCGGGGCGGTGTGCGTTCTTGCTGGCTTGAGATAGCGAGCCACCGAGAGATCGTCTGCGCGGATCGCCGGTGAGGTGCCGGACACCAGGTCCGACAGCAGCTTGCCCGAGCCGCAGGCCATGGTCCAGCCTAACGTGCCATGRCCGGTATTGAGCCACAGGCCCTTGACCTGCGTGGGGCCGACGATGGGCGTGCCATCCGGCGTCATCGGGCGCAGGCCGGTCCAGAAGCTGGCGCGGCTGACATCGCCTGCGCCCGGGAACAGATCCGTGACCACATGCTCCAGGGTGCGGCGCTTGGCCGGGTCGAGCGTGCGGTCGTAGCCCACGATCTGCGCCATGCCGCCCACGCGGATGCGATCGTCGAAGCGGGTAATCGCCACCTTGAAGGTTTCGTCGAGCACCGTGGAAACGGGGCTGCGCTCCGCATTGGTCATCGGCACCGTGAGCGAGAATCCCTTGAGCGGGTATACCGGCAGGTTCGACAGGCCCGGCAGGAAGTTCTTCACGAACGGTGTCGACCAGCTGCCCAATGCCACCACGACCAGATCGGCCGTGACAGGCTCGCCGCCAACCATGGCGCCGGTAACGGCATCGCCCTTGGTCAGCAGCCCGTCGATGGAGCGGTTGTATTGGAACCGCACGCCCAGGCCTTCGGCCATGGCGGCGAGTTGCCGGGTGAACAACTGGCAGTCGCCGGTTTCATCGTTGGGTAGCCGCAGGCCGCCGGTCAGCTTGTGGCTGACGGCGGCCAGGGCTGGTTCGCTGGCGGCGAGTTCCTCGCGCGATAGCAACTGGTAGGGCACGCCGGCTTGTTCCAGCACGGCAATGTCCTTGGCGGCGCCGTCGAGCTGCTCGGCGGTGCGGAAGAGTTGCAGCGTGCCTTGCTGGCGGCCTTCGTAGGCGATGCCGGTATCGGCGCGCAGGGCGACGATGCAGTCGCGGCTGTACTCAGCCAGGCGCACCATGCGTTCCTTGTTGACTGCATAGCGCTCAGCGCTGCAGTTCATCAGCATTTGCCACATCCATTGCAGCTGGAACAGCGTGCCGTCCGGTTTGATGGACAGCGGTGCGTGCTCCTGGAACATCCACTTGATGGCTTTGAGCGGCACGCCTGGTGCGGCCCAGGGCGACGCATAGCCCGGGGAGATCTGGCCGGCGTTGGCGAAGCTGGTCCCCAGCGCGGGTGCGGCCTCCCGGTCGATCACGGTGACCTCATGGCCGGCACGGGCCAGGTACCAGGCGCTGGTAACGCCAATTACGCCACTGCCAAGAACGAGAACGCGCATAGTCGGGGCTCGCAACCAAGAAATAGAAGGGATAAAGTATTTACATCTATACTATTTAAATCTTGGCAGTCATAGTTATTGTAATTTATAGAGAAACAGGAATAACTAATGAGAACGAGTCGTCAGCCCGTGCGCAGCCTGGACCGGCTGGATCGGAAGATTCTGGCCATGCTCCAGGCGGACGGGCGTATGTCGATGAAGGAACTGGCGGAAGCGGTCGGCCTGACCATTACGCCATGCATCGAGCGAGTCAAGCGCATGGAGCGTGACGGCGTCATCATGGGCTACTACGCGCGCCTGAATCCCGCGCTGCTCGGCAGCGGCTTGCTGGTGTTTGTCGAGATATCGCTGGGCAACAAGTCCGGAAATATGTTTGAGCAGTTCCGCCGCGAGGTGTCGCGCATCCCTGAGGTGCTGGAGTGCCATCTGGTCTCGGGCGAYTTCGACTACCTGATCAAGGCGCGGATCCGCGAGATCGGCGAATACCGCCGYCTGCTSGGCGACATYYTGCTGCARTTGCCGGGCGCAGCGCAGTCCAAGAGCTACGTGGTGATGGAAGAGATCAAGGAAACGCTGGCGATCGCGGTCGACGAGAAGGCGCCGCACGCCTGAAGCCGCGCTGTCCTCCGCATCCGGCCTAGAACAGCGACATCTGTGGCGTGGCRCTCGCCCGGGAGAAATGCTCGGTGGTGAGCGGGTGGCGCTCAGCATTGAGCCCGAAGCCCTGGCAGGCCAGCTTGAAGCGCTTGCGCAGCAGTTCGGCAAAGATGCCGGTGCCGGTCATGCGCGTGCCGAACCGCGAGTCGTAGGCCTGCCCCCCGCGCATCTGCGCGACCAGGCTTTCGACGTGCCGGGCGCGCAGCGGATGGTAGGTGGCCAGCCACTCTGAGAACAGCTGCTCCACCTCGCGCGGCAGGCGCAGCAGGATATACGCCGCGGTTTTCGCGCCGGCCTTGGCGCCGGCTTCAAGGATGGATTCCATCTCCGGATCGGTCAGGCTCGGAATGACCGGCGCCACCATCACTCCCACCGGAATGCCGGCCTCGCTCAGGGACGCGATGGCGGCCAGGCGGCGCGCCGGCGCGCTCGCGCGGGGCTCCAGCGTGCGGGCGATCTCGTTCCTGAGCGACGTGACCGACATATGGACCCGGACCAGGTTCTTGGCCGCCATGCGCTGCAGGATGTCGATGTCGCGCGTGACCACGCCCGATTTGGTCGTGATGGCCACCGGATGATTGAATCGCTCCAGCACTTCCAGGATGCCGCGCGTGATCTTGAGATTCCGCTCGATGGGCTGGTAGGGATCCGTATTGGCCCCCAGCGCGATTACCGTCGGTACGTAGTTGCGGTGAGACAGTTCGGCCTCGAGCAAGGCGGCGGCGTTGTCTTTTGCGTACAGGCGGGTTTCGAAGTCGAGGCCCGGCGAAAGCCCCAGATAKGCATGGCTGGGCCGGGCATAGCAATAGATACAGCCATGCTCGCACCCGCGGTACGGATTGATGGACGCGTCGAACGGCAGGTCTGGCGACTGGTTGCGCGAGACAATGCGTTTGGCTTTTTCCGTGAAGACAATGGTCTGGATTTGGGGTGTCTCTGGCTCATCGAAGGCTTGGGACTCGTCGGCGACCCGTTCGCGGGTCCAGGCGTCGAACCGGCTGACGCCGTTCGAGCGCGCCGCCCGGCCTTTCAGCGGGCTGGAGGAAGGTGGTCGGTTCGGCACGTTGGCGTTCCTGCGGCTACGGTTGGTACTGTATATTTATACAGTACTTCGCATAGCCAGCCAAGCGGTGTTTAAGGCGGTGTTTATTTTGAGACGGGAGGCGTTGCCTCGGGGCTATCCCAGTAGGGTGGGGAGCCGAAGCGCGCAGCAAAGAAATCGATAAACGCGTGCGTCTTCGCGGGTACCTGGCGGCGGCTGGGATAGACCGCCCAGATCGACACGGCCGGCAGCACCGGGTAATCGGAGAGCACGCGGACCAGCGCGCCGCTGCGCAGGTAAGGGCCAACGTCCCAGGTCGACTTCAGCGCCAGCCCCATGCCAGCCAGGATCGCATCCCGGATGACTTCGCCGTTGTCCGTGCGCAGGTTGCCGGCGACCGCTACCGCTGTCTTGCCCAGCGCCGTGTCGAACTGCCAGGAGGACTGGTCGCCCAGCACGATGCAGTTGTGGTGGCGCAACTCTTCCGGATGCCGGGGCGTGCCGTGCGCGGCAAGATAGCCAGGCGAGGCGCAAACGGCGCGATGGCTCGGGGCCAGGGGGCGTGCCACCAGGGATGAGTCCGGCAACGCCCCCATACGCAATGCCACGTCGACGCCGGCCTCGACCAGGCCGATCACCTGGTCGGTCAGGCGTAGGTCCAGCGTCAGGCCAGGGTAGGCGGAGAGGAAGGCAGGGATGGCCGGCGAGACGTGCTGGCGGCCAAAAGAGGCGGGCACCGTGACCCGCAGCTGTCCCTGGGGCGCCTGCGCGCCGCGGCCCACCGATTGCGCGGCCTGGCCGGCCGTGTCGAGCAATTGCGCGGCATGTTCGAGGAAGCGCTCGCCTTCGCCGGTCAGGGAGAGGCGGCGCGTGGTCCGGTGCAGCAGCCGCGTGCCGAGCTGCTGCTCGAGCTGCGCCAGGCGGCTGCTGGCCGAGGAGGTGGACAACCCGAGATCGCGCGCCGCGGCCGAGAGGTTGCCCAGCGACGCTGCGCGCACGAACACGGCGATGTCCAGCAGGTCGAAGTGCATCGGCGCTCGGGGCTGAGCCTGGGACCTGGGGCTTACTGCGACAAAGCGCGCGCGGCTTCGACCTGGGATTCGAAGAATGTCTGAAAACTGATGGCCAGGCCCGCCATCAACAGGCCGGTGCCGATCAGCAGGGACAGGATGACCAGGATCACGACGGGCCAGCCCGAACGGGTTGGCGTGCCATGCGGGTTGAAGCGGGCATCCCATTTGTCGTCGGGGCGCAGGCCATACACGATGGCCGCCAGGAAGGCGCTGATCACCGACGTGCCGCCGGAAATGGCAAAGGTCCAGTTCAGGGCAGGCGAGCCGGCGCCCGTCTGCATCGACATGACGCCGATGACCCCGGCGAGTGCCGCCAGCAGGTGCGCCCAGGCAAATTTATCGCGCAAGCCGCCTAGGTAGAAGCGATGCAGGCCCACAGTGCCGAGCAGGAAGGCCAGTGCGACCGTGACCAGTTTGGATTTGCCCTGAAGCGGCTTGGGGGCGGCGGTGGCTGAAACTTGGGTAGCGGCGGGCATGGGGCGACAGCTAGGTTAATGGCCGGCAGGGGCGGCCGGCCGACGCAAATCAGGTGAGTGCCAGCCAGGCTGGCGCCGGCGCTCATTGTACGCTGGCATCAACCGCGGGCGGACACCGGCGGAGCAGGGGCAGGAAGCTTTGCGGGTCGGACGAGGATGCCCGCGAGAGTTCCTTTCGCGGCATATCGTCGAGGAGGGGAGCAAGTAGACAGCAGAGCGTGATTGCCGCGGGCGCGGCAATCAGCCGGGGAGACAGTGAGGAGGCGGGGGGCTGGCGTGCCTAGCGGCCGCCGTCTCGTCCGCGCGCTTGCCAGCCCGGGCCCATGCCGGAGCCGCGCTGCTCGCCGCGCCCGTTGTCGCCTTGCATATTGCGATCCGACTGCCGGTTGCGTTCATCGTCGCGTTCCTGGGGGGGCAGGGGGCGGCCATTCAGGCGGTCATCGGCGCGCGCGCGGGCTTCCATGCGTTCGATCTGGGCCCGCACATGGTCTTGCCGTTCAGCGCGTACACTCGCCATTTCCCATGCGCCGTGGCCTGGCTGGCCATGCGCATTGCTCACAATCCGGCCTTCGGGCCGGCTATGTTGCCAAAACGCGACCTGTGCATGGCTGACAGCATTGAGGCCGAGCAAGGAAACGGCCAACAGGAAGCCAGCCACCGAGTCGCGCAGGAGGGTGCGGGGGAGCATGCGGAATCCCAGTATCCTGTCGCGTGGTGAGGTTGTTCGAGGTATGGGTTCATGGTACGCAGGCGTCTTCGGCGCGCCTATGCTAAAGCCGTTACCGGTGTAACGGATTGTTTCTCCAACGTCCCGGGAGACGGGCTGTATACGGCGCGCGGCAAGGGCTCAGGGCGCGTAGCGGATGCGATAGACCGCGCCCGCCATGTCGTCGCTGACCAGCAGCGAACCGTCCGGGGCAACCTGGACATCGACAGGCCGGCCCCAGGGTTTGTCTCCCTGCAGCCAGCCTTGCGCGAACACCTCCTGGCGCACCACCTGGCCGCGCTCGTTCAGCACCACCCGGACGACGCGGTAGCCGACCGGCTTGGTTCGGTTCCAGCTGCCGTGCTCGGCAATGAAAATGCTATTGCGGTATTCAGCAGGGAATTGCGTGCCGGTATAAAAGCGCATGCCGAGCGCGGCGACATGCGCGCCCAGCTTTGCGGCTGGCGGCTCGAACTCGGAGCAGGCGCGCTGCTTGCCGAACTCAGGGTCGGCGACGCTGCCGGCGTGGCAATACGGGTAGCCGAAATGCTGGCCCGGCCGGGCCAGGCGGTTGAGCTCGTCGTCGGGCACAYCGTCCCCCAACATGTCGCGCCCGTTGTCGGTGAACCAGAGTTGGCGGGTGGCCGGRTGCCAGTCAAAGCCTACCGAATTGCGCACCCCCTTGGCCACGACCTGCAAGTCGGTGCCGTCCGGCTTCATCTTCATGATGTTGGCGTAACGGTTTTCGTCCGGCGCGCAGATATTGCAGGGCGCGCCGACCGGCACATACAGATAGCCATCCGGACCAAAGGCGATAAACTTCCACCCGTGATGCGTCTCAGAGGGAAAGCGATCGCTTACCACGACGGGTTTGGGTGGGTTGTCCAGGCGGGCGTCGATATCATCCAGCCGGACGATCTGCGAAGTCGAGGAGGCGTACAGCGCGCCGTCGCGGAAGGCCACGCCCACCGGCATGGTCAGGCCGGTGGCGACAGTCTTCACCTTCGGGGCGGGCGCCAGCGGGTTGCGGATCGCATACACCTTGCCTTCGCCGCGAGTGCCGATGAAGAGCGTGCCTTCCGGCGACAGGGTCATGCCACGCGCTTCCGGTACCTCCGCGCTCAGCAATTCGATGCGAAAGCCTGGCGGCAGATGGATCTGATCCAGCGGCAGGCCGGCGTTGGCGTCCGGGCTGAACCAGATCGTGGCCACGAACGCCGCGAAAGTGCTCGCGAGCAGGGTCCGGAAGCTACGAATGTGAAGATGAAACCGCATGGCGAGCTCTCCTGTCGGGCTTTTCACCACGATGCCTATGGCCGGGTGTCGAGTCAATCGCTCTAAGTGTTTGTTTGGCCTCGGAATTTGGTCTATACTCTTGCGTTTCGTGTTCGAACATCAAGTTTTCTGAGGAATCAAACCCATGGTCGTAATCCGTCTGGCTCGCGGTGGCAGCAAGAAGCGCCCCTTCTTCAATATCGTCGCTGCTGACTCGCGTAATCGTCGCGATGGCCGTTTCATCGAGCGTATTGGTTTCTACAACCCCCTGGCTTCGGCAAGCGAAGAAGGCCTGCGTCTGGTGCAAGACCGCCTGACGTACTGGACCGGCGTTGGCGCCCAGCTGTCGCCGACGGTTGCCCGTCTGGTCAAGCAAAACGCCGCCAAGGCCGCAGCCTGATTGTTGTGACGCGCGTTTCGCGACGCGTGGCAAACGACACGTGACAGAACGCAAGCAAGGCACCCCGGCGCGGCGGCCACTCAATGTGCCGCTCGAGCCCTCGGCCCGGCGCGAGGCCGGTGAGCAGGAAAAGCCCAGTCTGCAGCGCGGTGCAACCGGGTTGCCGGCTGCGCTGGCGTATACCGATAAGCTGCCGGACGACCTGATCGAGGTCGGTTATATCGGTGCGGCTTATGGGATACGGGGCTGGATCAAGGTCCAGCCGCATGCCGACGATGCGAGCGCGCTGTTGCACGCGCGCCGCTGGTGGCTGCTGAAGCCGCCGCCAACCGGACTGGTTGGCGCGGCAGATGCCGTGGCCTCCGAGGCCTTGTGCGTGAAGATCGTGCAGTCCCGCGAGCACAGCGGTACCGTAGTGGCCCAGGCGAGCGGCGTGTCCGAGCGCAACCACTCGGAGGCGCTCAAGGGTCGCCGTGTCTGGATTCGTCGCGAGGATTTCCCCGCGCCGGATGAGAACGAATTCTACTGGGTCGATCTGATTGGCTGCGCCGTGTTCAATGAACAGGGCGAGTCGCTGGGCGAAGTGTCCGGGCTGATCGACAACGGTGCGCACCAGATCCTGCAGGTGGCGCATGCCTTGCCCGATGGCAAGGCGGGTGAGCGCCTGATTCCCTTTGTCGACGCATTTCTGCGCTCGGTCGATATCTCGGCCCGGCGCGTGGTGGTGGACTGGGGCCTGGATTACTGAGCGCCCCGAGCTGGTGAAGGCAAGGGCGCTTGGCCGGCGATAGCCGGTGGGCGAGTGGTGGGCAAGTAAAGGGAGAGGCGGATGCAGTTCGACGTGATCACGCTGTTTCCCGAGATGTTCCGCGCGCTGACCGACTGGGGCATTACCAGCCGGGCGGCAAAGCAGCAGCGCTACACGCTGCGCACCTGGAATCCACGCGACTTCACCAGCGACAACTACCGTACCATCGACGATCGCCCCTATGGCGGCGGCCCTGGCATGGTGATGCTGGCCAAGCCGTTGGAAGATGCCATCGATGCGGCGTGTTCCGCCCAGCAGGCGGCCCAGGCCAAGCCGGAGGGCCAGGAGGCGCCGGTGCGGCCGCACGTAGTGCTGATGTCGCCGCAAGGCGCGCCGCTGACGCATCAAAAGGTGATGTCACTGGCACAGCGTCCCGGCCTGGTAATGCTGTGCGGACGCTACGAAGCGATTGACCAGCGGTTGATCGAGCGGCGGGTCGATGAGGAAATCAGCCTCGGCGATTTCGTGCTGTCCGGTGGCGAGTTGCCGGCCATGGCCGTGATCGACGCGGTGGTCAGGCATTTGCCGGGTGTGTTGGGCGATGCCCAGTCGGCGGTTCAGGACAGCTTCGTCAACGGGTTGCTGGATTGTCCGCACTACACGCGGCCGGAAGAATATGAAGGTGTGCGGGTGCCCGATATCTTGCTCGGGGGCCATCATGCCGAGATCGAGAAGTGGCGGCGCCAGCAGGCGCTGGCAAATACTGCGAAGAAGCGCCCCGATCTGATCGAGGCAGCGCGCAGTCAAGGGTTGCTGAGCCGGGTCGACGAGAAATTCCTGTCGACATGGCTGGCGAAAGAAGGGCGGGAGCTCGCTCCCGCCAAGTGAAACCCCATCCTCTGCCGGGGCCCAGGCCATGCCTGGGGCATACAACGTCGGCATGATGGACAAGGAGAAGAAACGATGAACATCATCGAGCTGATCGAGAAAGACGAAATCGCGCGTCTGACCGCGAACAAGACCATCCCCGCATTCGCACCCGGCGACACCGTGATCGTCAGCGTGAACGTGGTGGAAGGTAACCGCAAGCGCGTCCAGGCTTATGAAGGCGTCGTGATTGCCAAGCGCAATCGTGGCCTGAATTCGTCCTTCATCGTGCGCAAGATTTCGTCGGGTGAAGGCGTGGAACGTACGTTCCAGCTGTACTCGCCGCTGATCGCAGCGATCGAAGTGAAGCGCCGTGGTGACGTCCGCCGCGCCAAGCTGTACTACCTGCGCCAGCGTTCGGGCAAGTCCGCGCGGATCAAGGAAAAGCTGGCATACAAGTCGGCACCGGCCAAGGCTGCTGCCAAGGCTGCTGCTGCTCAGTAAGCCGCCAGTCGTCTCGATCGGCTTGCCGGTCGAGGCTGCGCAAAAAGGGCACCTTCGGGTGCCCTTTTTGCATTTCCGCATGCCACGTTTGCCGCGTCGCAGCACAAACGGTTTGGCCGGCTTCTGTCATACTCGCAACGATTATGCGTCCTGCCTTTGATCCCGAATCCCTCCCCATCGTCGCCACCGATACCCGGCACCCGCCGCTGGCCGACGTGCGCCTGCGCCCGGACTTCATCCGCCATCGGCTCCAGTCGCCGCCTGCCTGGGACCCCGAGCTGACCGATGAGTCGCGCGTCTATGACCGCAGCCTGAAGCTGCGTGATGCAGCCGTGCTGGTGCCGTTGGTGGAGCGCGAGGATGGGCTGACCGTGCTGCTGACCGAGCGCAACGCCAACCTGAGCGCGCACGCCGGGCAGATCAGTTTCCCCGGCGGCCGCCACGAAGCGTTCGATATCGACCGGACGGCCACGGCGCTGCGCGAAACCGAGGAAGAGGTGGGGCTGGCGCGCGATTATGTGGAAGTGCTGGGTAGCTTGCCCGACTACATCACCGGCACCGGCTTCCATGTGAGCCCGGTGGTGGGTCTGGTCCGCGACGGTTTCACGCTGCGGCCCGATGCGCGCGAGGTTGCCGATGTGTTTGAAGTGCCGCTGGGTTTCCTGATGGACCCGTCGCATCACGAACAGCGCCTGTTTCGCTGGGTGGACGGCGAGCGGCTGTTCTACGCCATGCCGTTTCCGCGCGAGGATGGTGGCCACCGGTTTATCTGGGGGGCCACCGCCGGCATGCTGCGCAACCTCTACCACTTGCTGGCAGCCTGAGGGCCGCCAGCGCGCTCAGGCGGCAGCCGCCGCCGTCCCGGCGCCTTCCCCGATGCAGTGCGGGCAGCTCTGGCCCACCACGTAGTGCGGGCTTTGCTGTTCCTCGGCGGTGACCACGGCGCGGCAGGCGAAACACTGCTTGGGGCCAGCCGGTTCCAGGTTGGGGTTCAGCGCGGTGCGGTAGTCGAAGACAAAGCAGTCGCCCTGATAGTGGCTGCCGCCTACTTCCTCGAAGTACTTCAGGATGCCCCCTTCTAGCTGGTAGACATGCTCGATGCCGGCTTCCTGCATGTGGATGGCGGCCTTCTCGCAACGAATGCCGCCGGTGCAGAACGACACGATGGTCTTGCCCGCGAACTCCGCCTTGTGCGCGGCAATGGCCGGCGGGAAATCGCTGAACTTGGCGATGTCGTAGTCGACCGCTTGCTCGAACGTGCCGACGGCGACCTCAAAGGCGTTGCGTGTATCCAGCATCACTACCGGGCGGCCGGCATCGTCGTGGCCCTGGTCCAGCCAGCGCTTGAGCTCGACCGGCGTCACCGCTGGCGCCCGACCGGCTTCGGGGCGGATCAGCGGCATCTTCATGGTGATGATTTCCTTCTTCTCGCGTACCAGCATGCGCTTGAAGGGCTGGTTTTCCGACAGGCTCTCCTTGGGCGCGATGTCGGCAAAGCGCGGGTCGGCGTGCAGCCAGCCGAGGAAGCCGTCGATGGCTTCGCGCACGCCGGCGAGGAACAGGTTGATGCCTTCCGGCGCGAGCAGGATCGTGCCCTTGAGCCCGTGTGCTTCGCAGCGCGCGCGCATTTCCGGGCGCAAGACCGGGATATCGTCCAGTGAGACGAACTTGTAAGCGGAGATGTTGACGATCTGCATAGGTGGCGCGCGACGGGACCGCGCTTTGCGAGCGCGCGGTAACTGCCTGATTGGAAAGGCGAAATTATAGCGCCTTGCAGGCCTCGTGCCGGGCTTTTCCGAGCGCCCGGCTCAGTCTTGCCATCGGGCACGTCGCGCAAAGAAGGCAGGCGCGGACATGCCGAGCCGGTACAATTACGGCCATGTCTGCACCTCGCTTCGTTCATCTCCGTCTCCATTCCGAATACTCCGTCGTCGACGGCATCGTGCGCCTGGACGATGCCGTCAAGGCTGCGGCCGCCGATGGCATGGGCGCGCTCGCCCTGACCGACCTGGCCAATGCCTTCGGCCTGATCCGCTTCTACAAGGAAGCGCGCGGCGGCGGCATCAAGCCCGTGGTCGGCGCCGACGTCTGGTTGACCAACGCCGACGATCGCGACAAGCCAACACGCTTGCTGCTGCTGGTCCGGGACCGGATTGGCTACCTCAATCTCTGCGTGCTGTTGTCGCGCGCGTGGCTTTCCAACCAGTACCGCGGCCGCGCCGAGATCGACCCGGCCTGGTTCGACGAAGCCGGCGAAGAGGGCCAGCCGCTGGCCACCGGCCTGATTGCGCTGTCCGGCGCCATGGGCGGTGACATCGGCATGGCGCTGGCCAATGGCAACGATGCGGCCGCGGCGCAGGCTGCCGCGCATTGGGCAAAGGTGTTCCCGCAGCGCTTCTATATCGAGCTGCAGCGCGCCGGCCTGCCCGGTACCGATGCCTATGTGCAGCAGGCGGTACAGTTGGCGGCCAGGATGCGCCTGCCAGTGGTGGCAACGCACCCGGTGCAGTTCATGACGCCTGACGATTTCACCGCGCACGAGGCTCGCACCTGCATCGCCGAAGGGGAGTTGCTGGCCAACCCCCGCCGCGTGCGGCGCTTCACCACCGACCAGTATTTCAAGACCCAGGACGAGATGTGCGCGCTGTTCGCCGACATCCCGTCCGCGCTGGAAAACGCGGTGCAGATCGCGCGCCGCTGCAACCTGACGCTGGAACTGGGTAAGCCGCGCCTGCCGCTGTTTCCTACGCCCGACGGCATGTCGCTCGACGACTACCTTGTGCACCTGGCCAAGGAAGGCCTGGAAAAGCGCATGGCGGTGCTGTTCCCCGACGAAGCCGTGCGCGAGGCCAAGCGCCCCGAGTACTACGCGAGGCTGGAGTTCGAGACCGGCACCATCATCAAGATGGGCTTCCCCGGCTACTTCCTGATCGTGGCGGACTTTATCAACTGGGCAAAGAACAACGGCGTGCCGGTTGGGCCGGGACGGGGCTCCGGCGCCGGTTCGCTGGTGGCTTATGCGCTCGGCATTACCGATCTGGACCCGCTCAAGTACGCGCTGCTGTTCGAACGGTTCCTGAACCCGGAGCGGGTTTCGATGCCCGACTTCGACATCGACTTCTGCCAGCAGGGACGCGATCGCGTTATCACGTACGTGAAGGAGAAGTACGGCCACGCCGCGGTATCGCAGATCGCTACCTTCGGCACCATGGCCGCCAAGGCCGCGGTGCGCGACGTGGGCCGCGTGCTCGACCTGGGCTATGGCTTTGTCGACGGCATCGCCAAGCTGATTCCTTTCAAGCCGGGCAAGCTCGTCACCATCGAGGAAGCCAAGAAGGAAGAGCCGCTCCTGACCGAGCGCGAGAAGAACGAAGAAGAAGTGCGCCAGCTGCTGKAGCTGGCGCAGCGCGTGGAAGGCATGACGCGTAACGTCGGCATGCACGCCGGCGGCGTGCTGATCGCCCCGGGCAAGCTGACGGATTTCTGCCCGCTCTACACCCAGGGTGCGCAGAACGATGGCATGAGCGGTGTGGTCAGCCAGTACGACAAGGACGACGTGGAAGCCGCCGGCCTGGTCAAGTTCGACTTCTTGGGCCTGACCACGCTGACCATCCTGGACTGGGCCGAGCGCTATATCCGCAGGCTCGATCCGTCCATGGCGGACTGGAACTGCAGCCACATCCCGCTCGACGACAGCAAGGCATTCGACATCCTCAAGACGGCCAACACGGTCGCAGTGTTCCAGCTGGAAAGCCGCGGCATGCAGGGCATGCTGAAGGACGCCAAGCCTGACCGCTTTGAGGACATCATCGCGCTGGTGGCACTCTACCGCCCGGGCCCGATGGACCTGATCCCCAGCTTCTGCGCCCGTAAGCACGGCCGCGAGAAGGTGGAGTACCCGGACCCGCGCGTCGAGCCGGTGCTCAAGGAGACCTATGGCATCATGGTCTACCAGGAGCAGGTGATGCAGATGGCTCAGATCATCGGCGGCTACTCGCTGGGCGGCGCCGACTTGCTGCGCCGCGCCATGGGCAAGAAGAAGGCCGAGGAAATGGCCCAGCACCGCGAGCTGTTCCGCGAGGGTGCGGCCAAGAACGGCCTGACCGCGGAGAAGGCGGACGATACCTTCGACCTGATGGAAAAGTTCGCGGGCTACGGCTTCAACAAATCGCACGCGGCCGCTTACGCATTGCTGGCCTACTACACGGCCTGGCTCAAGGCGCACCATCCAGCCGCGTTCATGGCAGCGAATATGTCGCTCGCCATGGACGACACCGACAAGGTCAAGATCCTCTTTGACGATTGCAAGCTCAACAAGCTCCAGGTGCTGCCGCCTGACGTCAACGCCAGCGAATACCGCTTCGCGCCGACCGATGCCAAGACCATCCGCTACGGCCTTGGCGGCATCAAGGGCTCGGGGCAGGGCGCTATCGAGGACATCCTGCGCGCCCGCGAGGAAAAGCCCTTTGCCGACCTGTTCGATTTCTGCGAGCGCGTCGACCGCCGGCAGGTCAACCGCCGCACCATCGAGGCGCTGATTCGCGCCGGCGCCTTCGACAGCCTCAACGCCAATCGCGGCCAGCTGCTGGCCTCGGTGTCGCGCGCCATGGAAGCCGCCGAGCAGAAGGCCGAGTCGGCCAACCAGGTGTCACTGTTCGACCTGATGGCCGACGCCGGCGAATCGCACCGTCCCGCGCTGGTCGACGAGCCTGCCTGGGCGCCCAAGCGCATGCTGCAGGAAGAAAAGCAGGCGCTGGGCTATTACTTCTCCGGCCACCTGTTCGACGCCTATCGGGACGAAGTCGGCCGCTTCCTCAAGGGCACGCTGGCCGGCCTGGAAAAGGAAGTGCAAGGCAATGGCGGCGGCTACGGCCGCGACGTGCGAGGCAAGGTCATCGCCGGTGTCATCACCGGCATGCGCACCCAGATGACGCAGCGCGGCAAGATGCTGATCGTCTTGCTTGACGACGGCACCGGGCAGGTCGAGATGACGGTGTTCAACGAATTGTTCGATGCCAACCGCCATATGTTCCGCGAGGACGAGATGGTGATCGTGCAAGGCAACGCCCGTCACGACACCTTTACCGGTGGCGTGCGCTTCACCGCCGAATCGGTGATGGACCTGGTGGCGGCGCGCGCCAAGTACGCCGAGGCGGTCGGTCTGGCGTTCAACGGCAATGCCTCCACGGAACTGCTGCGCGAGTTGCTCACGCCCTACCTGGCGAGTGTGGCCAATGCGCCAGGCGTGCCGGTGCGCGTGAGCTACGCCACCACCGGCGCGCGCTGCGAGGCGGAGCTGGGACGGCAGTGGCTGGTCACGCCATCCGACGATGCCTTGGCAAGCTTCCGTGCGGCCCTGTCGGGCGAGAACGTCCGCATGCTCTACGGCTGACCCGGGCTTGCCGGTCTGGGCGGCAACGGCATTGCGCCGCCCAGACCGGCATTGCTGCCGTCCATCCCGTCTTTTCATGGATTACACAAGCCCCGCATGGCCAAGCAACGCATCCTCTTCCACCTGACCCACTTCCTGCGCGGCGGCATCGAGACCTCGCTGGTGTCGCTGCTGGCCTCGCTGGATCGAGAGCGCTTCGAGATCGGCCTGACGCTGACCTATCCGACTGAAGCGCTGGAGACGCACTTCCGCGTCATGCTGCCGCCGGACGTCAAGATCCATATCCTCGCGCCGGAGGCCTGGCTCTCGCGCTGCCGGCAACTGAAAAAAGCCGGCAAGCTGGGCCCGTTGGGCAAGATTTATGAAGAAGTGCTGCTGCCGCCGCTGCGCAAGCCGCTGGTCAACCGGCGCTTTCGCAGCATCGCGCGGGACTATGACCTGGTGATCGACTACGACATGTCGCTGTCGCRGCTGACCGGTCGCCTGCCGGTGCCGATGATCGGCTACCAGCATTTCAGCGTGGCGCACCTGGAGCGCGAGAACCGCCGCAAGCTGCGCAAGTTGCGACGCCAGTGCCGTGAGCACTATGACCGCATCGTGGTACTCAACGACAGCATGCTGGCCGACGCGCGGGCGCTGATTCCCGAGGCCGCCGACAAGTTCATCCGCCTGTACAACGCCACCGACCTCGATCGCATCCGTGCGCTCGGCAAGGCGCCTTTCACGCCGCCGGCCCATCCGTACATCGTTTCGGTGGGGCGGCTGGAAGAAAGCCAGAAGGATTTCACCACGCTGCTGCGGGCCTACGCGGCGCTGGTCAGGGGCACGGGCTTGTGCGAGCGGCTGGTGCTGGTGGGCGATGGCGCTTCTCGCGGGCGCCTTGAAGCGCTCGCGCGCGAGCTCGGCATCAGCGAGCGCGTCGGCTTTGCCGGTTTCCAGGCCAATCCGTATGCATGGATCCATCATGCGCGGCTGATGGCGTTCAGCTCCAAGATGGAGGGGCTGCCCAATGTGCTTCTCGAAGGCATGGCGCTGGGCCAGCTGGTGGTGAGTACCGATTGCCCGGTGGGCCCGCGCGAGATCCTGGCCGAGGGCAAGGCCGGCCTGCTGACGCCGGTTGGCGATGTGCCCGCGCTGGCGGAGGCGATCCGCCGCGGGCTCGAGGACGCGCCGCTGCGCGCCAGGCTGCTGGCCTACGCGGCTGTCCACATCGAGCAGATGGGCTTTGGCCCTACCTCGGCGGCCTTCAGCGCTTGCGTCGAGGATCTGCTGGGCGCGCCTCAGGCAGGGGCGGCAGCCCCTACCGTAGGGGCGTCTGCTGTTCGCTCTTCTGCTGCAGGTACCACAGCTTGATGTACTTGTAGTAGCTGGCCTGGCCATTCATCAGCGCCACGCCGAGCCCCTGCGCGCCGTCCAGGAAACCGCGGCGCAGCAGGTAAGTGCGCAGGAACGCCCAGGCGCCATGCAGCACGGCGCTGGCGGGCGACGCCGTCTTGCCGCGCGCGAGGCCCTGCTGGGCGCCGAGGCTGGAGTATTTGTCGATCTTTTGCAGCACCTGCGAGAAATCGTCGTAGGTGTAATGCAGCAATGGCGAATTGAGCCTGCCGACTGGTGCATCGGCGACCACGCGCTCGTGCACGAGATCGTCGGTGAAGCGGGCGTGGCCGCGGCGGAACAGCCGTGTGACGTAGTCGGGGTACCAGCCGCCGTGGCGGATGAAGCGGCCGCAAAATCGCGACAGCCTGGGTACCTCGTACGCATCGGACTGGCCGGACGCCACTGCGGCGAGAATCTCGTCGCGCAGCTCGGGGGTGACCCGTTCGTCCGCGTCGATGGAGAAGATCCAGTCGCCGTCGGCCTTGGATACCGCCAGGTTTTTCTGGACGCCGAAGCCAGGCCAGTGCTCGGTTTCGAAGACCTCCGCGCCCAGGCTCCGGGCCAGCTCGACCGTGCCGTCCCGGCTACCTGAATCCACTATAATCGCGCGGTCGCACCAGGACACGCTTTCCAGGCACTCCCGGATGTTGTGTGCCTCGTTTTTTGTAATCAGTACGACTGAGATTTTCATAGAGCTTGTTTATGATGTTCCGTGCCGGAAAAGTGACCGCTTTTACCAATGCGCTAGTTCTGGCATTTCCAATCCTGCTGCTCTGCGTGCCGAAAGGCGCCGGTATTTTCCTGGGCGCCATCTTGCTGCTGGCGCTGATTGTMCATCGCGGCCTGAGGCCCATGTTTGCGCAGTATCGCGCCACGCTGTACCCCATCGGGCTCGCTATTCTAGCTTTGGTGCTTGTCTTCCTGGGTTCCAAGCTCTATTTCAACGTTCCCTGGAACGTGATGGATAACCCTTCTCGCATTCTCCTGTTGTTGGTGACATGCCTGGTTATCCTCAAGATCGCGCCCGACCCGCGGCGGCTCTGGAGTGGCATCACAATCGCTTTGGCGATTAGCCTGGCGGTTGTCCTGTTCCAGCGCTGGGTTCTCGACGACCCACGGCCGTCGGCCTGGACCCAGGCCATCGCCTTCGGGAACATGGTTGCCGCATTGGGGTTGATTGGTTTCGTGCGGCCTGGGATCAGCCGCAAGGCGCATCTGATTGCCTGGCTGGATCTGGCGCTCGCCGGTTCGGTGCTGATTGTGAACGGCACGCGCGGAGCGTGGCTGGCATTGTGTATCACGATGATCCCGCTGCTCTTTGTTCGTTACCCGAGCATGAGGCCGGGGAAGTTCTTTGGTGCCGTGGTGCTCATCGCCGCCTTGGCTGTGGGACTCTATCTGGCGCCTGGCAGCCCCGTCGCGCAGCGGGTTGACCTTGTGCGGGGACAGTGGGAGCAGTTCCAGCAGGGGAACACCGAGACTTCGGTAGGGGCACGGCTGAAGCTCTGGCAAATGGCGGTGGAATCGATCCACTTGCATCCCTGGCTCGGCGTCGGGGTCGGACAGTTTGCGCGGATTCCCCAAGCCTCCATCTTCTGCAAGGAGCATGGGTCGTCTGACGTTTGCACCCTTGAGCATGCGCACAACGATGTGCTCGAAGCGGCGGCGACAATGGGCATGCCGGGCATGCTGGCTTTGCTGGGCCTGTTCCTGGTTCCTGGTGTCCTGTTCTGGCGGCTGCTGCGCGTATGCTGCCGCAATGCCAACGCACTTGGCGTCAGCGTGTGCGCTTCCGGCATCGGCGTCATCATGGCCAGCCTGATCAGCGGCCTGACCCAAGTGACGATGGCGCACCAGGCAAATATTGTTTTTTATGCCGGCGTCATCGGGCTGTTGCTCGGGCTGGCCGCAGTACAAGCAAAGTATCCCCGCGCCGACGGGGTGGAGAAAACGTGAAAGCCCAAGAACAAAATGCGCCMCCGGCACAGG
>NZ_JBFTSF010000116.1:0-34766 GCF_056399905.1 Cupriavidus sp. 01L46 | reverse complement strand
TCCAGGATGGCGGCAGGGATCCGAAAGGCGTTGTCTTGGGCCTTGGCGTGGTCTGGCAGCGAGACATAGTCCGGATCCTGGACCCGATGCTTGATCCGCTCCCACACCTCAATAGGCACTACCGCGAACTCGGGGTGGCCGTCGCGTTCGATGAACTGAATATGGATCATGGCAAGGCACCTCCTCGATGGACGTTCCCGGGCATTTGCGGGCTGGCTTGGCCAGCCGGGCCGATTGCCTGGCGAACGCGATCGTGTGCATCTTCATGTTAGCCATTGCGGCTAACAATTGTGCAAATATTGTTTGCTGGTTGCCGTCGCGCCCGATGCGCCGAGCCCTGATCATTGGCCGGCGTCGCAACCCGTCAACCCACCAAAACGTCCTCGCCCACGATCGCATCAATTTCCGCGTACGGCCAGTCCGGCCCCTCACCCACCTCCAGCTCMAGATCAATCCATGCGCCCTTGATCAACGGGTCGGCTCCCAGCCCGCGTCGCGAAACGACCCGGATCAACCGTCCACCGCGCGCCTGTATGAACTCAGCTTCTGCCTGCGTGGACACATCGGGGACCACAACATCGCGGCCGTCGAGCCGGGCTAGCGTTTGCGCGAGGTACCTGACCAGCACATCCGGATCCATTGGCGCACGGATCCAGGACTCCCGAAGCGCGTGCAGCAACTGGGCGGGGGCCTTGCCGAGCGCCGGGATGACGTCGTTGCGTTTTGCCAGGCCAAAGTGCGTCTCATGGATGCCAGCACAGGCCTGGATCATGTGGCGCAGCGGGGCGTCGAAGGTGATGACGTGGAAGGCGTGGTTCCCGCAGGCCAGGTGGTTCGCAATGAGGTCCTGGCCGGAGCCCGGGCGGCCGCAGAGTCCGATGAGCATGAAGTTTCCTTGGTCGTGCAGCTTCAGGGAAGTCGATGCCATAGATTACCCATGGGTAACTAAAAAGGCAAGCTCATCGGGTAATCGAAATGCTCCCGGGGGGCGTGCGGAGTGCGCAGGGCGGGGTGATACATCCGGCAAGCCGGACACCGCGTCGATCTCAGCTTGCGGACGTCTTCTTGCGTGGCTTGCCGGGTGTTTGTGTGCCGCTTTCGTGAACGGCGTTGCTGGCTTGCTTGAATGCCGTGCTTCTCCCATCGGTCTTCAGCACGCGGGCGGTTTTGGTGTTTTTCTTGTATTTACGCACCGATTGCACGGCTTCGACCTGCGTGATCAATTCGATGGCCGCGAGCATCCTGTCGATGTCTTCGTTGCGCAAGCCATTGATCAGGCGGGCGAATCGGGCGGCGATCTCGGGCGGCAGGGTTTCTTCTTTTGGGGGTGCGGCAGCGTCTTGCGCGTCGCCGTCCAGCCATAGGCGCGGCAGGCCGAGCTTGGCTTCGATGTCGCGTGCGAGAGTTTCGCCGATGCGTTTTTTTCCGGCTTTGCCTGTGTCCGAAAATATGCGGGAGAAGTATGAGGGGTCGCGGTCCAGTCGGTCCGAAAGGCGCGCTATGGAGCCGCCGAACTGTTCGGCCATGATCTGGGCTAGGCGCTGTTGACGCGTGTCTTGAATATCCATGGCCCATTAAACCTGTGCATTACCTGAAGGTAAATTTTCTGTGGGTACTGCAAATTCAATGACTAATAGGTAATTTAATGGGTGGTTTATGCATCAGGGAACGCTTTGAGGCCATTGATGAATGGGTGAGAGGCTGGCCGGGTCACGTGGGTCACGTGGGTCGCATGGGATCCTGCCTGTCCGTCATTGCTGTGGAGGACCGCATCGCCAGTCATCGGCCTGGCGTGGATCAATAACACTCGACGCGGTTGCGGCCGCGTTCCTTGGCGCGGTAGAGCGCCCCGTCGCTGCGCAGCAGCGATAGGTCCGCGCTGGGATCGGTGGCATGCATGAGGGCAATACCGACGCTGACGGTCAGCGTGACGATCTGGCCGCCGTCAAGCATTGGGGTTTCCGCGATCTGATGCTRTACGCGCCTGGCGAATCGTGTCGCCGCATCAAGGCTCGCATCGGGGAGCACCACGGCAAATTCTTCGCCGCCGATGCGGCCGGCGAAATCGTGCGTTTGCAGCGCATTGCGCAGCAGCGCCGCGAAACACCGCAGGGCGTGGTCGCCCATGGCGTGGCCCCAGGTGTCGTTGATGGCTTTGAAGTGGTCGAGGTCAAACGTCAGGACGGCGGCAGGGCGGCTGTCGGTGCGCCGGATCCGGGCGAGTTCCTGTTCGATCCGCACGACGAAGTGACGGCGATTGGGTAGTTGCGTCAGGAAATCGATGGTGGCGAATTCCTGCAGTTCTCCCTCGATGCGCTTGCGCTCGGTCACGTCTGTGATAAATCCGTGCCATAGCGTGCTGCCGTCGTCGAGCCGCCGGGGGCGCGCGTCGCCTTGCCGCCAGCGCAGCCCTTGCCTGGGCAGCTCGACGCGGTACTCGAGGCGCCACGGCGTCAGGCTCGCGGCGGATGCGTGAAGCGAAGCGCAATAGGCTTCCAGATCGTCGGGGTGGATGACGGCATGGATGGAGGCTGTGCTGGCGGCGACCTGTTGCGGCGTGAGTTCATAGATATCGGCGATGCCGGCGCTGGCGTAGGGGAGGAAGGATTCCCCCGTTGGCAGCAGGCGATGCTGGAATACCAGGCCCGGGACTTCGTTGGTCAGGCTGGTGATCAGGTCGACGGTTTGCTGCAGTTCTTCGGAGAGTGCCCGGATGGCCGTGATATCGGTGGTGGTGCCGATCATGCGCAGCGGCTCGCCGTTGCTGCCGCGGCTGACTACCTTGCCGCGGCTGGATATCCATTTATAGCTGCCATCCTTGCAGCGGATCCGGTGGTCCACCGCGTAGCTTTCCGTCTCTTGGTTGAAGTGGGCTTGTATGGTGGCCTGGACGTAGGCGAGGTCGTCGGGATGGACGCGGGTATAGCTGTCTTCGATGCGGTTGGTGATCTCGGACGCTTCGTAGCCGATGATGGCTTTCCAGCCGGCCGAGTAGTGGATGCTGCCCGCCTGGACATCCCGGTCCCAGACGCCCGTGCCGCTTCCCGCGATGGCCAGCTCGAGCCGCTTTTCGTTTCCCTCCAGCCTGCCGGCGTCGTCGTTCAGTTTGCCTTGGGCCAGGTCGCGCTCGATGAGGGCGACCGCCATGTCGGCAAAGTCTTGCAGGAGGCCGCGCTCCACCTGGTCCAGCTCGCGCGATCCGGCGTCGAACAGGCAKAAGGCGCCAAGCTGGCTGCCGCTCGATGTGGTCAAGGGGCACGCCGCATGAAAACCCATGCGCAAGCCGTCGATGAGGATGGGTACGTCGCCGGGATGCGCATCATGGGGCACGTCATGCAGCGTGACCCGCGCAACCGGGACCCTGAAGAGATGCTGTGCGAGGCGTGTCAGCGCGTCAAACCGCTCTTGCTGTAATGCGGCTTTCAGGTTCAGCGGCTTCGAGGCGTCGATGCGGTCATGTCTGGTTTCAGCTTCGGTAGAGGCCCGCATATCCAGGTCAAATGACAATTGACGTTAGCCCGAAAGTATTGCTCGTGCAGCCGGCGCTGCAGTTATGCACGGCTGTGCCAATACTATCAGACGGATTGGCCCGCGGCGGGGTCTGCTAAGCGCTGTCGGTGAAAGGCAACTCTGCCTGTGCCGGCAGCGCAGCCGGCGCCAGTTCTCCCGCGGGTGTCAGCGCGCTGACCCGCACGCCCAGCAATCGGATTTTCCGGTCCAGCGGAACGCGTTTGACGCATTCGGTGGCGGCGCGCCGCAGCTGTGCGGCGTCCGCCGTCGGGGCCGGCATGCTGAGGTCCCGGGTGACGGTGTGAAAGTCGTYGTAGCGCAGCTTGACGCCGATGGTGCGGCCCACATAGCCCTTGCGGCGAAGGTCTTCCGCCAGGCGCTGGCACAGGCCGGTGAAGACTTCAGAGAGGGTCTGGCGGTCTTGCCTGGGGTGCAGGTCGCGCTCGAAGGTGGTTTCTCGGCTCATGGACTTGGGCTCCGAGCTGGTGACCACCGGGCGTTCGTCATGGCCTTGCGCGATCTCGGCTAGCCAGGCGGCGTAGCTGCGGCCGAAATGGCTCTGCAGCATGCCTAGGTCCGCGCTGGCGAGGTCGCCGACCGTGGCGATGCCCAGCGTTGCGAGTTTTTCGGTGGCCTTCGGGCCGATCCCGTTGACCTTGCGCACGGGCAGCGGCCAGATGCGCAGTGGCACATCGCTGGCGGCCAGCAGGGTGAGCCCGTCGGGTTTGTCGAGTTCGGAGCCGATCTTGGCGAGGAGCTTGTTGGGGGCGATGCAGATGGAGCAGCTCAGTCCCGTGGCTTCGCGCACCGCTTGCTTGATGCGAGTGCCGATATCGGCAGGCTCGCCCGGCACGTCGCTCAGGTCGATGTAGATCTCGTCGATGCCCCGGTCTTCGATTTCGCCGGTGAAGGTGGCGACAGCCGCCTTGAACAGGCGGGAGTAGTGCCGGTACGAGTCGAAATCCGTGGGCAGCAGGATGGCGTCGGGGGCGAGCTGCGCGGCCTTCATCATGCCCATGGCGGAGAACACGCCCAGCGCGCGGGCTTCGTAGGTGGACGTTGTGACTACGCCGCGCCCGGCGTAGTCGCGCAGGCGGGCAAAGCGCCGGCTGCCGTCGGGAAGTATCGCGGGTACCGCATTTCGYCCACCACCGATCACCACGGGCCTGCCACGCAACTCTGGGTATCGCAATAGCTCGACCGACGCGTAGAACGCGTCCATATCCAGGTGGGCGATGCGGCGGGGTGCAGATGACATGGCGTCAGTGAGTGACTGTATGCATATACAGTATATCGAATTCTGCCGGCAATACCGCTGCGCCCCGGTCGCTCTACCAGCGATGCACGTAGGTGGCCGTCATGACGATGCCCGCCGCGGGCAGGTGCGAGGTGTTGTTGCTGTTGCGCAGCAACTGGCTGTAGAGCGGGTAGTAGTAGCGGTTGAGCAGGTTCTGAATGCCCACCGTGATGGTGTCCTTCTTGCTGACCTGGTAGCGGCTGATGATGTCCAGCGTGGTGTAGCTGGCCACATCGCGCCGGCCAAAGCTGTCGGCGCCGTTGAGCCGGTAGTCGTGCCCGGCGAAGAAGGTGGCTTGCAGGCGGTGGCTCCAGGCGGGTGTGGGCCGGTACTGCACGTAGCCGGTCAGCTTGAGGGGCGGGATGCGGTAGCCGCTCATCTGCTGGCTCGGGCTGCCTTGCGGGGTTTCGCGGCCGCGCATCCAGGTGAAGGTGCCGCCGGTGCCCCATTGTTCGTTGTCGGACAGGTAGTCGGCGGAGGCTTCCACGCCATAGATGCGCTCGGCGGTGCGGGTCAGGATCAGGCCATTGTTGAAGCTTTGCACGTCGCCCAGGTTGGAGGTGGTGTAGAACACCGCCAGCGAGGTCAGGGTGTTGCCGAAGGCGCCGCGCCAGCCGAGCTCGTAGTTGTTGGTCTTGACCGGCTGCAGGTCGGAGGCGCCGAGATCGAAGCCGGCGCGCGCGTTGCGTACCTGCAGGCCGATGTCGGGCAGGTTGAAGCCCTGGCTGAACGCGGCATAGAGCTCGTGCCCCTGGAGCGGCTTGTACACCACGCCGACATTGCCCAGCAGCGCGGTGTAGTCGACCGAGCCGCCCTTTACCGTGGCCGGCTGTGCCAGGCGCGATTGCGACAGCGGCACGAAATCGTTGAAGCGGGCGTTGGCGTACTGGTAGCGCAGGCCGCCCTCGGCCGACCATTGCGCGTTGAATTTGTGCTGCAACTGGCCAAAGCCGCCCAGGCTGCGCGTGGTGATCTGCGGCATGTAGGTGAGCGTGCCGGTCTTGTTGAAGACGCGGCCACCGCTGGCGTCATAGGCCTTGGGATCGAAGATGTCGATCGGCATGTCGCTGCGCTCTTRCTCGAAGTCCAGGCCCCATACCAGGCGGGTGCGCTTGGCGCTGTCCAGCGGCGTCTTGATGGTGAGGCGGCTGCCGAACACGTCGGAGTTTTGCATGGACTGGTCGACATTGCCGCCGCGCGTGACGACCGCGCGCGCGTCGAAGGGCGTGAAGCGCGTGAAGTAGTCGCGGTAGTAGAGCTGCGCGGAGACCGCGCTGCCTGCCAGGTCCTTGTGCTCATATTCGAGATTGACCAGCGTGTTGCGGATCTGGTTCTGGTCGGCGAGCTGCAGGCCGCTGATGGCGCGTGCGGGCACGCTGCCAGGCGCCAGGCGGGCTACCGATGGGTCGGAGGCGTAGTCGGTGTCCTGTTTGGCGTTGAAATGGCTCACCGCAAGCTGCACGCGCTGCTCCGGCGTCAGGCGCAGGCCGAGCTTGCCGCCGATGTTGTAGTTGTCCGACTGGAACATGTCGCCCTGGCTGGGCTCCGGAGCGACACGCTGGCCGCGCGCATCGTAGGCGCTGCCGATGCGGCGGGCACCGACGTCGAAGGCATAGTCGACCATCCCCTCGCTGCCGGAAACATGCTGCTGCAGCTGGCCGGACATGCCGTCCGCGCGCAGCCGGGACAGCGGCGAGGTGAGTGAAAACGTGGTCTCCGACAGCGGCGGGCCGCCGGCCGGGCGCGTGTTGATGGAGACGATGCCCCCGGTGGCCCCGCCGCCGTAGATGGCGCTGCTGCCGCGCAGGACTTCGATGCGCTCGATCAATGCKGGGTCCACGTTGGCGAGGTTGCGCGCCGAGTCCCGATTGGTGTTTAAGGGAATGCCATCGACGAGGACCAGCATGCCGCGGCCCCGCAGGGTCTGGCCGAAATCGGTCACGGTATGGCTGGAGTCGGCCATGCCGGGAACGACCTTGGAGAGCAGGGTGGCGACGCTGTCGGAGCCGGTCTTCAGTGCATCGAGCTCCTCGCGGTCGATGACCGTGACTTGCCKCGTGGGGCGCATCAGGTCGCTGGAGGTTCGCGAGGCGGTGACTTCGACGGCTTCGAGCATCCTGGCGGCCTCCGGGGTGGGCGCGGCCGTCGTTGCCGGGGTGGCCAACGTCGTGGCGGCGGCGACCGGTGCGGCGGCACCGGCCTGGCCCGCGGGCTGCAGCACGATGCCGCTGCCATTGCGCTGGTAGCGGATGCCGCTGCCCTTGAGCAGCCTATCGAGCGCGGCTTCGGCGGACATGCTGCCATGCACGGCCGGGGCTTGCTTGCCGGCCACCAATGCGGGCGTGAAGAACAGCTGGAGCGATGTTTGGCGGCCGAGCTGCGTGAGCGCGTCGGCCAGCGGCTGGGCACGGATGTCGATCGCCACCGGCGATGGCAGGGCCGGCTGGGCAGTTGCCGGCGTGGCAACGGCGCCGATCAGCGCGGCGGCCATGGTGGCCATCAAGAGGGGCCTGGCGCGTGCGTGGCGGGCCGGGATCTGTTGCTGCTTCTCAGGATATTGCTGGTTCACGTCGGGTCTTCTCGGAGAGGCCGGATTGGCATAAAGGCACGCAGGCCCGCGGTGCGCGGGCACGTTCCGGGAGAAGACGAAACGCGCAGCAAAAACCTGAATCTAGCGCGAAAATATTTCCGTGCTGYCGTCGGGCAGGGTGCGCACGCCCACCGGCAGGAACTGCGGCAGGGCGGCGAGCAGGGCATCGGTATCGTCGGCGCGGAACACGCTGCTCAGCCGCAGCGCGCCGGTGCCGGCGTCGCGGATCCTGACCGGGCTGTGCCGATAGCGGGAGACCTCGGCGGCTACCAGCGACAGCGGCTGGTCCTTGAACAGCAGCTTGCCTTCGCGCCACGCCATGGCGGCGCCGAGATCGACCGCCGCCGCGGGCGCGACCCGGCCGTCGCCGGCAATGTGCGTGCCAAGGCCGGCCGACAGGCGCGCCGCAGACGCAGCCGCGCTGCGCCCTTGTACGCCCACCGACCCGGATTCGACCGCGACCGTGACCTCGGCACCGTCCCGGCGCACATCGAAGCGAGTGCCGGTGACCGTGACGCTGCCACTGCCGGCATCGACCACGAAGGGTCGCTCGTTGGCGTGGGCGACCTCGAACATGGCCTCGCCGTCGGCCAGCGTCACAGTGCGCTGTCCGGGCTCGAATCGTACCGATAGCCGCGTGCGCGTATTGAGCTCGACGACGGAGCCGTCGGGCAGCGTCACGCGTTGCCACTCGCCAGGCGCGGTGCTGAAGCTGGCTGTGAAGTGGCTTGCATCGCCGGCCACATCGGTAGCCGGGCCGGGCGCGGCATGCTGGCTCATGAGCCAGGCGGCGCCAACGGCCACCGCGCAGAGGCTGGCCAGCATGGCGGCGCGCAAGGCAGGTCGCGATCTCCGGGCGGAGGCGGCCGGTGCCGGGTCTTGCGCCAGGGCGCGCAGGCGCTCCGGGTCGAGCGCGCCTGCCACTTGCCAGATGCGCTCCAGCGCGGTGTATTCCGCCCGGTGCATAGGGCTGGCGTCGAGCCAGGCCGCCATCTCAATGCGTTCCTGCTCGCTGAGCGAGCCAGCGCGCACGCGCGCAAACCAGCGTGCCGCGGCTTCACGGGGAGCGTCCGGCGGCGGCGTGATTGGCGTCATCGGCGTGCGGCCCCAGGGAGGGGCGTGGGCAAGGAGGAGGGGGCAGGAGCCGGGATCAAGGCGTGGTACTCAATGGGGTGCTTGCGGGCCGAGCCGGTCGCGCAGATGGCGCATCGTGCGGATCATGTGTTTTTCGACCATGTTCTTGGAGACCTGAAGGCGCTCGGCGATCTCTTGCTGGGAGAGCCCTTCAAGGCGTTGCCAGACAAAGACCTGACGGCATGCCAGCGGCAACTCCGCCAGCGCTTGCTCGAGCGCGGCGGCGAGCTGGATGGCGTGGAGCGCGGCTTCGGGATCGCCGGAGCTTGCGTGATGCGTGTCGATGCTGTCAAGCGGGAGCGTCTGCCGGCCTCCCTCGCGCCGGAAGGCATCAATGGCAAGGTGGCGGGCGGTCTGGTGCAGGTAGGCACGGGGATGCTCGGGCGGGCTGTCCTTGCGCTCCAGCACCTTGAGCAGCGCGTCCTGGGTCAGGTCCTCGGCATCAAAGCGATTGGCGAGCTTGCGAGTCCAGGTGCCAACCAGTTCTTCGTAGTAGGCGAACAAGCCAAACGCGCGCGAGGGATGTGACGGCATGGCGTGCGCGCGGTTGCGGGTGGTTGCAAATGCGACGTATTATCATTTGCGCGGGCAATGTTCGTCAATAGCTACATTGAGTGGCGCCATGGCGCATCAATACGGGGCTGCAATACGGAGCTGCAATACGGAGCAGCAACATGGCGCCCGCCCGCCGGCGCGAAAAAAAAGCCCGCGAATTGCACGGGCCATTGAAAGCGCAGCCGGTGTAAGCGGATCCGGCTGGCTCGCGATTGTCGCAATGGACGCCGGAATGTCTTTCCCCTCTGGCGATGGGATCAGCGGAGCAGGAAGGCGATATCGTCGACGCTGATCTGCGCTGGCGCGACGCCGCGGCGCTGCTGGAAAAGGATGTGCTGGAGGACCTGGCGGCGCTGCCTGGCGAAGACGGCCAGGTCGATGGGAATGCCGGCCCGGGCGTAATGCTCGACCAGCAGCTTGTAGGCACGGTGCCGCATCTGCAGGGCTTGGCCTTCGGCGCGCAGTCGGCCGGTGTCTTCGGGCGGTGTTACCTCGGCCTGGCGCAACGCCTCCATGGCGGCGGCGTGCATGTCGCGGTAGCGGTCCAGTTCGGTTTGCGTGGCGTGCAAACGCTCGCGCAGCGCGCGGACCTTGCGCTGCAGCTTTAATGTCATGCCAACGCCGTGCTCGATGAGGGCGACGGTTTCCAGCGCGTGGCTGGCTGCGGCGATCGTGTTTTTCCAGATGCCCCTGTCCGTCACCTCGACGTCCGGCGCCCACCCGTTGCTGGCTCCGCGCAAGCTTTTCATAAGACCCCTTGGCCCTTGTGTTGATGTCCGGCGGACAGCTTTATGGTTGCCGTCCTGTCCTGGACCACGGAGATCCTGCCACCGTGGTTGTGATGCGAATCGTACGGTCTGGCCGTGCGCGGGCGAAGTAGAAGATGCTTAGATCTGGTTTTCCCGGCAGCTATGTCGCGTCATGTCTGCATGGCTCTGTATGGCTCTGTACGGCTCGACACCAGGTCACCGGTAAGCGATAGGGCAACGAGAAGCGGTCTTCTCCAGACTTGCTGATGGGATCGTTGCCCAATCCGGTGCAAATACGGCAGTCCCGCCTTCTATACCGTACAGAGGGGGGCGAATCGGACTAGGATACAGAGATGGCACTTAATTTTCCCAATCCCAGCCGGAGTTACGACCCATCCAGGCATTGCGTATGTTTTTGGGGCTACGACAGTTCGCGTGAGATCTCCTTCGAGGTCGACCGAGCGGTACTCTCCAACCTCAGCCCCGAACTGCGCCCGGACGAGCCTGCCGTGCTGGAGGCATTCGACCGCCACCGCGACCACATCCTGGAACTTGCGCGCGGGCTCTATTCCCGCAGCCGGCAGAACAGGTACACCATTTCCTGACGGGGGCGCGATCGCTGGCGGTTCCGATCGTGAGGGGTGCTCGCCCCTCACGATGCCTTTGCCGTGCGAGGCGGCAGCGGTGCGGGTTCCGCCGCCATCTTGTCCGCGGCATAGGGGCGCAGGAAACTACGCGCCAGCTCCGTATCCCGGCAGTTCAGCCAATCGTCCCAATCGGTGGGCGGCACGATCACGATCATCCTTTTTTCCTTGCCCGGCGCATGGAAGCGGCACATCAACGGGTGGCGCTCCGAGTTGATGGTCAGCATGGTGAAGCTGAAGGCCTGCTGGCCATCCTCGCCTGGCCACGCGCGCCAGAGCCCCGCGATCGCCATGGGCGCGGCGTCTTTGAGCCGGATGCGCCAGCGTACCGCCTTGCCGGTCTCGTAGTCGGGCTCGTAGAAGCAATCCGCTGGCACCAGGCAGAACTGGCCGTTCTTCCAGGCGCCGGAGAAGGTTCGCTTTTCGGCCACCGATTCCGAGCGCGCGTTCGTGGTGTCGAACCTCGCCACGCCCGGTGGAATGCGTTTCCTGGGGACCATGCCGAAGGTAGCGAGCAGGCATTGCCGCTGGCCATCGTGGTCCGAGACGAGCAGCGGCGCCGCATAGTCGGGCCACGTTTCCGGCGGCCATTCCTGCGCCGGGCGGGTGACGCCAAATACGTCGCGGAGCAGGCCGGCCTGCGCGGGTGCGTAGTTGATGCACATGGGCTGCCTCCAGCGGGCGCCGCTTGCTAAGGGGATTAACCAGTATGGAGGATGGGTGGGGAAGGGCCAAAGCCCCGGTGCGGGCAAAAGCGCGCCGATTGCCGAGCCGATGCCGTCGCGTGAGCTACGCAACTGCGCGCGGCCCGGCCGGCGCGAGAATCAGCTTTCCTGCGCTTCCAGCGTGAAGCCGGCGCCGTCGTCCTGGCGCAGCATCGTCACCAGGGCGGGCATGGCTGCCTCCAGGGTTTCCTTCAGGCGCCACGGCGGGTTGACGATGAACATGCCGCTGCCGTGCAGGCCCAGCCCGCCGGCGACCGGGTGCTTGACGCGCAGGGTGACATGCAGCCAGCTCTTGAGCGGCAGTTTTTTCAGCTGCACCGGCAACTGCACGGATTCGCGGCGCTGCACTTCGGGATACCAGATCGCGTACATGCCGGTGGCAAAGCGCTGCAGGCAATCCTGCAGGCTGCGCACCACGCGGCCGTAGTCCTGCTTGTCCTCGTATGAGGGGTCGATCAGCACGAGCGCGCGGCGCGGCGGCGGGGGCAGGATGGCGTTGATGCCGGTAAAGCCGTCGCCGTCGTACAGCATGACACGGCGGCCGGCGCCACGAAAGTTGTCGCGCAGCACCTGGATTTCGGTGCTGTGCATCTCGAACAGGCGCAGGCGGTCTGCGTCGCGCAGCATCTGCCAGGCGAGCCAGGGCGAGCCAGGGTAGTGCTTCAGGTTGCCGTCCGGGTTCAGCGTGCGTACCTGTTCCAGGTAATCCTCGACCAGTGTCGGCATGGGCCGTTTGGCGGCGGCGGCCTGCCACAGCCGGGCAATGCCGGTCTCGAACTCGCCCTTTTTCTGCGCGTAGGCGTGATCGAGCGCGTACAGCCCGGCGCCAGCATGCGTATCGATGTACCAGAAGGGTTTGTCCTTCTGGCTCAACTGCTCCAGCAACTGGACCACGATGGCGTGTTTGAGAACATCGGCGTGGTTGCCGGCGTGGAAGGCGTGACGGTAGCTGAGCATGGCGAGGCGGGAAAAGGGCGTGCGGGTGCCGGCCTGGAGGGGCCGGCGGCACAGGGCGCTATGCTACCATCGCCGGGCTTTGGGGCGGGCCGGCGGCATGCCGGAGGGCGCGCCTGGCGGGCGATTGCCGGCTCMTTCGCCATCCTCCGGTCCCAATGCGCTTCCGGTGCATTCCGCGTCTGACGCTCCTGCGCATTTCCCGTTCTCCCGACCCTTGTCACCTTGTTGCCTTGCCCATGTCCCGCAGCCTAGATCTCGCCGAGCCCGCTTTTTCCGCGACAGGCTTGCCATACTCGCCGCGCTACGATGAGGCCTATCACGGCAATGAGGAGGGCCTGGAGCGGGCCCGTCACGTCTTCCTTGCTGGCAACGGCTTGCCGCAGGCCTGGGGCGGGCGCGACCAGTTCGTGATTGTGGAGGCCGGCTTCGGGTTGGGGATGAACTTCCTGGCAACCTGGCARGCATGGCGAGATGATCCCAAGCGTTGCCGGCGGCTCCACTTTGTGTCGATCGAGAAGCATCCGTTTACGAGCGAGGGGCTTGCCGCGATGCACGCCAGCCTTGGCGCGCTGGCACCGCTCGCGCCGCTGGCCGCTGAGTTGAGGGCCGCATGGCCGCTGGCGCTGCCCGGCCTGCACCGGTTGGAATTCGAGGGTGGGGCGGTTGCGCTGACGCTGGCGTTTGGCGATATCGCCGCCGTGCTGCCGCGGCTGGTGCTGGGGGCGGATGCCTTCTGCCTGGATGGTTTTTCGCCAGCCCGCAATTCCGATATGTGGCAGCCGCAGTTGATGAAGCGGTTGGCCCGGCTGGCGCGCCCGGGGGCTACGCTGGCCACGCATGTGGCCGACAGTGTCTTCCAGCAGGGTTTGCAAGCCGCCGGCTTCGTGGCCAGTTCCGCACCGGGATATGGCTCAGAGCCACCGATGACCGTGGCGCGCTTCCCTGTGATGCGCGGCACGCGGCGGCAGCCGCCGCCATCCGCCGCGGCGTGGCCCGAGCGGCACGCGATCGTCATCGGCGCCGGCCTGGCCGGCTGCGCGGTCACCGAGAGGCTGGCCGCGCGTGGCTGGCGCGTGACCTTGTTCGATGCCCATGACGGCCCGGCGCAGCTGACATCTTCCCATCGTGCCGCCGCCATGCATCCGCACTTGTCCTCGGATGACAGCATCCTGTCGCGCCTGTCGCGCGCCGGCAACCTGCAGGCCCTGCGGGCCTGGGCGGGGCTGGCGGCGGCGGGGCATGCGCCCGGCTGGCAGGGCTGCGGCGTGCTGCAGACGGGTGCGGGTGTTGCGGACGCGGATATCCAGCGGGCGGCCCTTGCCGCCCTGGGTTTTCCGGAAGATTTCGCGCGGTGGATGAGCGCCGAGGAAGCCGCCAGCCGGCATGGCGCGCCTGTGCCCCACGGCGGGCTGTGGTTCGGGCAGGGCGGCTGGGCGCCGCCGCCCGAGATCTGCCGCGCGCAGCTGGCGCGGGCCGGGACGGCGGTAACGGCGCGCTATGGCAGCCGGGTCGCGCGGCTGGCGCGTGTGGCGGATGGCTGGCAGGCGCTGGACGAGGCGGGCATGGTGATGGCCGCGGCGCCGGTGGTGGTCGTGGCCAACGCCTACGAGGCGCTGCGCTTGCTCGCGCTGCGCCATATGACGATCGAACGGGTGCGCGGCCAGCTCACCACGCTGGAGCCGGCAGAGCTGGCGCGCCTTGGGCAATGGCCCGATTGCGTGGTCACCGGCACCGGCTACCTGCTGCCGCGCGCCGCGGACGGCACCGCGCGCATCGGTTCCAGCTACGAGCCGGATGCGCAGGAATCCGGCGCGCTGTACGAGCGCCCCGCCGTGCACGCCGAGAACCTGGCCCGGCTTGGCGCCTTGCTGCCGGCGCTTGCCGGCTCGGCCGCCAGCTTGGACCCGGCAATGCTCAGAGGGTATGTGGGCGTGCGCAGCGTCTCGCACAACCGCCTGCCGCTGATCGGCCGCGTGGCCGACGAGGCGCAGGCGGCGCGGGACGCCGCGGCGCTCAGCGGGGCGCKACTAAGGGATATCCCTCGGCTGCCGGGGCTTTACGCGGCACTTGCATATGGCTCGCGCGGCCTCACATGGGCCGCATTGGGGGCGGAATTGCTGGCCAGCCAGATCGAAGGGGAGCCATTGCCGCTCGAGCTCGAGCTGGCCGAGGCAATCGATCCGGCGCGGCTGCTGGTGCGCGCCTTGCGCCAGGGGACCGTGGCCAGCGGCGATGTGCCCGCCGAGCCGGTTCCCGGCTAAAAACTGCCGGAACCGAATGAAAACCGTGCGATAATCCCCGTTTTCCGTTTGCGGGGACCTGCGCCCGGATGCTCTGGAAACGCCATTTTTTGCGCGTGTCCGCTGCGTGCGATGCGGTTCGCGTGCCGGGTATCGGCATTTGCCGTCGCTTTGCCTGTGTCTTCTCGGGCACGCGAGCGGGGTGCGCTTACGAACACAACAACACTCTGGATTGGATCAACGACCATGTCGAATGTCATTGAAAACCTTGGCAAACTGGACCGCAAGGTGACCCTGGCCATTCCCAAGGCCGAAGTCGAAAAGGAAAAGCTGGAACGTCTGGTTCGCCTGTCGAAGACGGTGAAGATGTCCGGTTTCCGTCCCGGCAAGGTACCGATGAAGATGGTCGAGAAGCAATACGGCCAGCAAGTCGAGTTCGAAGTGCGCTTCGACAAGGCTGCCCGCAAGTTCTTCGACATCACCAAAGAACAAGACGTCAAGGTTGCCGGCCAGCCGAAGTTCGAAGTCAAGACCGACGGCGTGAGCGAAGACGAAGTGGCCTTCGACGCGACCTTCGAGGTCTATCCGGAAGTCAAGCTGGGTGACCTGGCTGGCGCCGAAGTGACCCGCACCAAGACCGAAATCAGCGATGCCGAAGTCGACAAGACCATCGACATCCTGCGCAAGCAGCGCGTGCATTACCACACCCGTGGCGAAGCCGGCGAGCACGGCGACGGCGGTGCGGAAGTGGCCGCCCAGAACGGCGACCGCGTGACCCTGGACTTCGTCGGCAAGATCGACGGCGTGGAATTCCCCGGTGGCAAGGCTGACGACTTCGCCTTCGTGCTGGGCGAAGGCCGCATGCTGCCCGAGTTCGAGCAAGCCGCACTGGGCCTGAAGGTTGGCGAGAGCAAGACCTTCCCGCTGGCGTTCCCCGAGGACTATCACGGCAAGGACGTGGCCGGCAAGACTGCCGAGTTCACCGTCACGCTCAAGAAGATCGAGTGGGCGCACCTGCCGGAAGTGAACGACGAGTTCGCCAAGTCGCTGGGCATCGCCGACGGCAGCGTCGAGAAGATGCGCGCCGACATCCGCGAAAACCTGGAGCGCGAAGTCAAGCGCCGCACGCACGCCATGCTGAAGGACCAGGTCATGGACGCGCTGTTGAAGGCGAGCGAGCTGGAAGTGCCGAAGGCCCTGATCGAGCAAGACCAGGAGCGCCTGGTGGAAATGGCGCGTCGCGACCTGGAGCAACGCGGCATGCCSAACGCCAAGGACATGCCCATCCCGGCCGAAATGTTCACGCAGCAAGCCGAGCGCCGCGTCAAGCTGGGCCTGATCCTGGCCGAGATCGTCAAGGCTCACGGCCTGGACGCCAAGGCAGACCAGATCAAGGCCGAGATCGAAGACTTCGCCAAGAGCTACGAAGACCCGAAGGAAGTCATGCGCTGGTACTACGGTGACCAACAGCGCCTGGCCGAGATGGAGGCCTACGTGCTCGAAAACAACGTGGTAAATTTCGTGTGCGACAAGGCCAAGGTCACCGACAAGACGGTGTCCTTCGAGGAACTGACTGCCGAAGGCAACAACCAGCCTCAGCAGGCCTGAGCCTGGCCCGTGGCCGGCGCGCGTGGCGCGTTGGCCGCAGCCTTGTCTCTTACCGAACTCCAGGAGAACTTGCATGACCCGCAATGATTTGCTTGACCGTCTGGCCACCACGCAGGCCTCCGCCCTGGAAACGCAGGGACTGGGGCTGGTGCCGATGGTGGTTGAGCAGTCCGGTCGGGGCGAGCGCGCCTATGACATCTATTCGCGCCTGTTGAAGGAGCGTCTGATTTTCATGGTCGGCGAAGTCAACGACCAGACCGCTAACCTGGTGGTCGCCCAGTTGCTGTTCCTGGAAAGCGAAAATCCCGACAAGGACATCTCGCTCTACATCAACTCGCCGGGTGGCTCGGTGTCGGCTGGCCTTGCCATCTACGACACCATGCAGTTCGTCAAGCCGKACGTGGCTACGCTGTGCATGGGCATGGCAGCCAGCATGGGTGCCTTCCTGCTGTCGGCTGGCGCCAAGGGCAAGCGTTCGGCGCTGCCCAACTCGCGCATCATGATCCACCAGCCGCTGGGCGGCGCGCGCGGCCAAGCCTCGGACATCGAGATCCAGGCCCGCGAGATCCTGTACCTGCGCGAGCGGCTCAACACGATCCTGTCGGAAGTCACCGGCCAGCCGGTCGACAAGATTGCCCGCGACACTGATCGCGACAATTTCATGAGCGGCGAGCAGGCAGTGGACTACGGCCTGATCGACAAGGTGCTCGCCCGCCGTGCCTGACAGACCGGCCCGGCTGCCGCAAGGCGGGCCGGGCAGGGGCCGGGTGGCGATCCTTCGGGTATCGCCGCCCGGCCGCAACGAAGAAGGCTATACAGAAACGAGGCCTTGTGCCTCGTTTTTTGCTTTTGCCCCACAGCTTGGGGGTCTACCCGCCGCGCCATTTTTTTTGGCGTATGATGCGTTTGAAGCGTATCCCCGCAGCGCTCCGGCACTGCGGCACGCACACTGCTAATGTGACTGATTCCTATGGCGGATAAAAAAGGTTCATCCAGCGAGAAGCTCCTTTACTGCTCGTTCTGCGGCAAGAGCCAGCACGAGGTAAAGAAGCTCATCGCGGGCCCGTCGGTGTTCATTTGCGACGAATGCATCGACCTGTGCAACGAGATCATCCGCGACGAGGCTGCTGCATCCGACAAGGACGCGGGGGCCTCGGCCAAGTCCGATCTCCCCACCCCGCACGAGATCCGCGAAAGCCTGGATCAATACGTGATCGGGCAGGAGCAGGCCAAGAAGATCCTGGCCGTAGCGGTGTACAACCACTACAAGCGCCTGAAGCACCTCGGCAAGAAGGACGACGTCGAGTTGTCCAAGAGCAACATCCTGCTGATCGGTCCCACCGGTTCGGGCAAGACGCTGCTGGCGCAAACGCTGGCGCGCCTGCTCAATGTGCCTTTCGTGATCGCCGATGCCACCACGCTGACCGAAGCCGGCTATGTCGGCGAGGACGTGGAAAACATCATCCAGAAGTTGCTGCAGAACTGCAACTACGAGGTGGAAAAGGCACAGCGCGGCATTGTCTACATCGATGAGATCGACAAGATCTCGCGCAAATCCGACAACCCGTCCATCACCCGCGATGTCTCCGGTGAAGGCGTGCAGCAGGCCCTGTTGAAGCTGGTCGAAGGCACCATGGCTTCGGTGCCCCCGCAAGGCGGCCGCAAGCACCCGAACCAGGACTTCCTGCAGGTGGATACCACCAACATCTTGTTTATCTGCGGCGGTGCGTTCGATGGCCTCGAAAAGGTCATCATGCAGCGTTCGGACAAGACCGGTATCGGTTTTGCCGCGCAGGTGCAGAGCAAGGAAGAGCGCGAGGCCAGCGAAGTGCTGCCGCAGGTCGAGCCGGAAGACCTGATCAAGTTCGGGCTGATCCCGGAACTGATCGGCCGCCTCCCGGTAGTGGCTACGCTGGCCAAGCTGGACGAAGCCGCGCTGATGCAGATCCTGGTCGAGCCGAAGAACGCGCTGATCAAGCAGTACCAGAAGCTGCTGGCGATGGAAGGCGTTGAGCTGGAAATCCGCCCGGCCGCGCTCTCCGCGATTGCCCGCAAGGCAATCCGCCGCAAGACCGGTGCACGTGGCCTTCGTTCGATCCTCGAACAATCGCTGATGGATGTGATGTACGACCTGCCTAACTACACTTATGACGATGCCAGGCCGGCAGCGAGTCCTGAGAGGCCGTTCGCGAAAAGCGAGCGGCTTTTTTTCTTCATTTTCGTAAAACGAAGGGGAGGAAACGGGGGTATGCTGTTTGGACGGGTCTTGCAAGTGCGGGGAGCAGCATTTTGCAACTAGCATCGAATCGCGCGCAAAGGATGTCTTGCAATCGATTCATGAGACCCAATTTACGCCTAAATGACTGACTGGGGAAAATGATGTCCGGAACACAACTCCTCCCGGCTGAGCCGATTCGCTTGCCACTGTTGCCGCTGCGCGACGTGGTGGTGTTTCCGCACATGGTGATCCCACTGTTCGTGGGACGTCCGAAGTCCATCAAGGCGCTAGAAACTGCGATGGAGGCGGGCAAAAGCATCATGCTTGTGGCCCAGAAAACGGCGGCCAAGGATGAGCCGACCGCCGACGACCTCTATGAGGTGGGCTGCATCGCCAACATCCTGCAAATGCTCAAGCTGCCCGACGGCACCGTCAAGGTGCTGGTGGAAGGCACGCAGCGCGCGAATATCCGCGAAGTGAGCGAAGACGAATCGCACTTCATGTGCGAAGCCGTGCCCGTGCCGCCGGGCCCGGTCGAGACCGCCGAGACGGAGGCGCTGCGCCGCGCCATCGTGTCGCAGTTCGACCAGTACGTAAAGCTGAACAAGAAGATCCCGCCCGAGATCCTGACGTCGCTGTCGGGCATCGACGAGCCGGGTCGCCTGGCCGACACCATCGCCGCGCATCTGCCGATCAAGCTCGAGCAGAAGCAAAAGATCCTGGAAATGGTGAATGTCACCGAGCGCCTGGAGAGCCTGCTGTCGCAGCTCGAAGGCGAGATCGACATCCTGCAGGTGGAAAAGCGCATCCGTGGCCGCGTCAAGCGCCAGATGGAGAAGAGCCAGCGCGAGTACTACCTCAACGAGCAGGTCAAGGCCATCCAGAAGGAACTGGGCGAGGGCGAAGAAGGCGCCGACCTGGAAGAACTCGACAAGCGCATCAAGGCTGCGCGCATGCCGAAGGAAGCCAAGAAAAAGGCCGACGCCGAATTCAAGAAGCTCAAGCTGATGTCGCCGATGTCGGCGGAAGCCACGGTCGTGCGCAACTATATCGACACGCTGGTCAACCTGCCGTGGCGCAAGAAGAGCAAGGTCAACAACGACCTCGCCAACGCCGAGCGCGTGCTGGATGAAGACCACTATGGTCTCGAGAAGGTCAAGGAACGCATCCTTGAGTATCTTGCAGTGCAACAGCGCGTGGACAAGGTGAAGGCGCCGATCCTCTGCCTGGTTGGGCCCCCTGGCGTGGGCAAGACCTCGCTCGGGCAGTCTGTTGCGCGTGCCACGAACCGCAAGTTCGTGCGCATGGCGCTGGGTGGCGTGCGCGACGAGGCCGAGATCCGTGGCCACCGTCGTACGTACATCGGCTCGATGCCCGGCAAGATCCTGCAAAGCCTGGCCAAGGTCGGCGTGCGCAATCCGCTCTTCCTGCTCGACGAGATCGACAAGATGGGCATGGATTTCCGCGGCGATCCGTCGTCGGCATTGCTCGAAGTGCTGGATCCGGAGCAGAACCACACGTTCCAGGACCATTACATCGAGGTCGATTTCGACCTGTCCGATGTGATGTTCGTGGCGACCTCCAATTCGCTCAACATTCCGCCTCCGTTGCTGGACCGGATGGAAGTGATCCGCCTGTCGGGATACACCGAGGAAGAAAAGGTCAACATCGCCCAGCGCTACCTGCTGCCCAAGCAGATCAAGAACAATGGCCTGAAGCCCGGCGAGATGGAAGTGAACGAAGACGCCCTGCGCGACATCATTCGCTACTACACGCGGGAAGCAGGCGTGCGTTCGCTCGAGCGTGAAGTGTCGAAGATCGCCCGCAAGGTGGTGAAGCTGCTGCTGCTCAAGAAGGAAACCGGCACGGTCAAGGTCGCGTCCGAGAACCTGGACAAGTTCCTTGGCGTGCGCAAGTACGACTTCGGGCTGGCCGGCAAGGAAAACCAGGTGGGCCAGGTGACCGGTCTGGCGTGGACGGAAGTGGGCGGCGATCTGCTGACCATCGAAGCCGCGATCATGCCGGGCAAGGGCAACATCACCCGCACCGGTTCGCTGGGCGACGTGATGAAGGAGTCGGTCGAGGCAGCACGTTCGGTGGTGCGCTCGCGGGCACGTCGTCTGGGCATTACGGACGAGATGTTCGAGAAGCGCGACATCCACATCCACGTGCCGGAAGGCGCCACCCCCAAGGATGGCCCTTCGGCAGGTGGTGCGATGACCACGGCGCTGGTGTCGGTGCTCACGGGCATTCCGGTGCGCGCTGACGTGGCCATGACCGGTGAGATCACGCTGCGCGGCGAAGTCCTGCCGATCGGTGGCCTCAAGGAGAAACTGCTCGCGGCGCATCGCGGCGGTATCAAGCTGGTGCTGATCCCCGAAGAGAACGTGAAGGATCTCGCGGAGATTCCGGACAACGTCAAGAACGCCATCGAGATCATCCCGGTGCGCTGGATCGACAAGGTCCTGGAGCTCGCGCTCGAGCGCAAGCCCGAGCCTCTGCCTGAAGAAGTGGCCAAGCCTGCCGATGTGGCGGACAAGGGCGCTGCCAAGGTCGAGATGATTCATCACTGATGATGTCTCGCTGATGCTGCCGTAGCTTCCTGGCAGCGCATGAAAAACGCCGCGGGTGTCCCCCGCGGCGTTTTTCTATTTTGTCTCCTGTTCCGCCTGCGATCCGTGCCACCTTGCGCAAGGTGTAGGTGCATTTTCCGGCCTGTAAAAATGCCTGCGAAGAATACTTGGCAAAACGCCAAAGGCTGTATTACACTTGCGCCCTCGCAACGCAAACAGCAGTAATTACTCTGATATGTGCGCGGCGATGCTTGCAGCATGCAGTGCGGCTGCGGTACGAGCGGGTGCTTAGCTCAGTTGGTAGAGCGGCGCCCTTACAAGGCGTAGGTCGGGGGTTCGAGCCCCTCAGCACCCACCACCGCTCCTGCCGCAAGACAAGCCAGACACACGGATGCATCCTGCAACACCGATTCAGGAGTGGTAGTTCAGTTGGTTAGAATACCGGCCTGTCACGCCGGGGGTCGCGGGTTCGAGTCCCGTCCACTCCGCCAAACAAGCAGTCAGCAAAACGGGCCCTTAGTGGCCCGTTTTGCTTTTTGCGCATCTCATCGCTTTACCAATTCCGCACTCCGTTCTTGATCAAACCGGCTCCGGCTTGCAGTGTCCCGGAGCACCCGCCGGGCAAGGGCAGACATGGCTCGCCAATTGCGCCGCAGGGCTGCAAATCGCGTGAAGCCTGCCGCTCCTGATAGAATCCCGGAGTTTGCCGTTCGTACAACCCTTTTCCTGAGTCAGCATGCTTGATTTCGTACGCAACAACCGGCGCTTGATGCTTTTGCTGCTGCTGGTGCTTGTCTTCCCGTCGTTTGTGTTCTTCGGCGTGGAGAGCTACTCGCGTTTCATGGACAGCTCGCACGACCTTGCCAAGGTCGACGGCCGCGCTATCACGGCGCAAGAAGTGGATAACGTGGTGCGTGACCAGAGCGAGCGCATGCGCCAGATGCTTGGCACGAACTACGACCCGCGCCAGTTCGAAGGCGCGCAGGCACGCCAGCAGGTGCTCGACCAGCTGATCCTGCAGCGCGTGGTAGCGGATGAGGTGGCCAAGAAGCACCTGACCGTTTCCAACGAACGCCTGCTTGAGACGATCAGCAGCATTCCCGCCATCGCCCAGTTGCCGAAGAAGAAAGATGGCACGATCGACGACAAGGCCTACGTCGGCCTGCTGGCTCAGCAAGGCATGACGCCCGAGCAGTTCGACGCCCGCATGCGTTTCGACCTGGCCACCCAGCAGCTCAGCTCCTCGGTTGGCGCTACCGCCTTCGTGCCGAAGTCCTTGCTGGACCGCCTGATCGCCATTCGCGACCAGCAGCGCGACGTGCAGGCGCTGCAGATCAAGCCGGCCGATTTCACCGCCAAGGTCAATCCGGATGACGCCGCGCTGAAGGCGTACTACGAAAGCCACAAGGCAGCGTTCTCGGTGCCCGAGCAAGCCAAGGTCGAATACCTGGTGCTGTCGGCCGACGCGCTGGCCGCCTCGACGCCGGTCACGCCCGAAGAGCTCAAGTCCTACTACGACAGCAACATCGCGCGCTTTCGCACCGACGAGCAGCGCCGCGCCAGCCACATCCTGATTGGCTCGCCCAAGGATGCCAAGCCAGCGGAGCGCCAGGCCGCCAAGGAAAAAGCCACCAAGCTGCTCGAGGACCTGCGCAAGCATCCCGAGACGTTTGCCGACGTGGCCCGCAAGCAGTCGCAGGACCCGGGCTCGGCGGAGAAGGGCGGCGACCTCGGCTTCATGGGCCGTGGCGCGCTGGTCAAGCCGTTTGAAGACGCGATGTATGCGCTCAAGGATGGCCAGATCAGCGACGTGGTCGAGACCGACTACGGCTATCACATCATCAAGGTCACCGGCATCAAGCCGGCCGAGACCAAGCCGCTTGAACAGGTCCGTACCGAACTGGAAGTGGAGTTGCGCAAGCAACTCGCCGCCAAGAAGTACACCGAACTGGCCGACACGTTTGGCAATACGGTCTATGAACAGTCCGACAGCCTCAAGCCGGCTGCCGACAAGTTCAAGCTGACGATCCAGAGCGCCGACAACGTGACCCGCCAGCCGAACCCGGCCCTGGGCGCGCAAAACCCGCTCAATAACGAGAAGCTGCTCAAGGCGCTGTTCAGCGATGAATCCGTCAAGAACAAGCGCAACACCGAGGCCGTGCAGGTTGGCCCCACCACGCTGGTGGCGGCGCGCATCGTCGACTACCGCCCGGCCACGGTGCGCAAGTTCGAAGACGTGCAGGCCAAGGTGCGTGAAGGCTATATCGCGCAGCAGGCAGCCGAGCTTGCCGCCAAGGCAGGCGCTGAACGTCTCGAAGCGTTGAAGAAGAGCGGCGGCGCCGACGGCTTCGGCGCATCGGTAACCGTCTCGCGTGCCAAGGCCGACGGCCTGGCACCGAAKGCTGTGGAAGCCGTGATGCGTGCCGATACCGCCAAGCTGCCCGCGTATGTCGGCGTGGATCTGGGCGCCGATGGCTACGCGATCTATCGCATTGGCAAGGTCAGCCAGCCTGCGCAGGCGGATGCCGCGCAGCGCCAGGGCGAGGCGCAGCAACTGGGCCAGATGCTGGGCCAGAGCCAGCTGGAAGCCTTCTACGAAGGCCTGAAGGACCGGGCCAAGGTGAAGCTGCTCAAGCCCGCTGCCACGACGGAAGCGGCTCCGGCCAGCGGCGCTGGCGCGCAGTAATACTGCCGCTCGCAGCCATAAAGAGAAAGGCGCCTTCGGGCGCCTTTCTCTTTATGGCAAAGCCGCGGACAACTAGCGGGTAGCTGTCTTGGCCGCTGGCGCCTTCAGCAAGGGCTTGAGCTGCGGCCAGACGGTATCGAGCAGCGTGCCCTGCGCCTGCGCCGTGGGATGGAGGCGGTCCGCCTGGAACCACTCTGGCTTGGCGACGACTTGCTCCAGCAGGAAGGGCACCAGCCGGAGCTTGTACTCGCCGGCCAGCTTGGGGTAGAGCGAGAAGAAGCGCTCGGTGTAGTCCGGCCCGTAATTGGGCGGGATGCGCATGCCCACCAGCAGTACGCTGGCCTTGGCTTGCTGCGCGCTGGTGACGATGCTGCGCAGGTTGGCCTCGGTGGTTTGCAGCGGCAGGCCGCGCAAGGCATCGTTGGCGCCCAGCTCCACGATGACCACGGCCGGATGGTGCCTTGCCAGGAGGTCGGGCAAGCGCGTCTTGCCGCCCACCGTGGTCTCGCCGCTGATGCTGGCGTTCACGACGCTATAATCGAAACGTTCCTCCCGCAGCCGCGCCTCCATCAGCTTGACCCAGCCTGTATTGCGGGCCAGGCCATACTCGGCGGACAGGCTGTCGCCCAGCACCAGGATGGCGGGCGTTGCCGCCCGCGCCATCGACGCCGTGGCCGGCACCATCGCGGGCAGCAGCGTGGTCACGCACACCGCCAGCGCCAGCTTTCGCCAACCGCACCAGAACTTCTTGCTCATGTCTTCATCCATTCTTGCAGTCGAGTCATTAGGAAAGACCGTAGCCGACACGACAGGTTCGCTGACGATTTTGCACGACGTGACGTTTTCCGTCACGCCCGGMGAAACGCTGGCCATTGTGGGCGCATCCGGCTCGGGCAAATCAACCCTGCTGGGCTTGCTGGCGGGTCTGGACCTGCCCACCACGGGCACCGTCAAGCTCAACGGGCAGGACCTGTTCCAGCTCGACGAAGACCAGCGGGCAGCGCAGCGCGGGCGCCATGTGGGTTTTGTGTTCCAGTCGTTCCAGCTGGTCGGGCACCTGAGCGCCCTGGAAAACGTCATGTTGCCGCTGGAGTTGCGCGGAGAGACCGCGGGCGTGCGCGAGCGCGCCGCCGACATGCTGGCCCGCGTGGGGCTGAGCGGGCGCCTTTCCCACTATCCGCGCACGCTCTCCGGCGGCGAGCAGCAGCGCGTGGCGCTGGCGCGGGCGTTTGTGGCCCGGCCCGACATCCTCTTTGCCGACGAGCCTACCGGGAGCCTGGATACGGCCACCGGGGAGGCCGTGATTGCGCTGATGTTCGAGCTGAACCGCGATGCCGGTTCCACCCTGGTGCTGGTCACGCACGATCGCTCCGTGGCGGCCCGCTGCGGGCGCATCCTGACCATCGAAGCCGGACGGGTTGCCAGCGACGAGTGGATGACCGCGCCGGTTTGATAAAACGCTGCGTCAGGCGCTGCCGAGCGCCGCGCGCGCGCGCGCAATCAGGCTGCCGGTCGATGCATCGTGCTGCCCGGCGGCGGCACTTGCCGCATTGTTCAACTCGCCCTCGATCGGCTTGGCCAGGATCTTGCCGAGTTCCACGCCCCATTGGTCGAACGAGTTGATGTTCCAGACCACGCCTTGCACGAAGGTGCGGTGTTCGTAGAGCGCGATCAGCGCGCCGAGCGTATGCGGCGTGATGTCTTCCATCAGCAGCGTGTTGCTCGGCCGGTTGCCMTCGAACACCATGTGGGCGATACGGATCTCGTCGGTGAGCCCCGTGGCGCGCAGTTCCTCGGCCGTGCGCCCGAGCATCAGCGCTTCAGCCTGGGCAAAGCAGTTGGCCAGCAGCTTGGCGTGATGGCCGGGCAGCAGGCGGGGCGGGCGCAGCGGCGCCACGAAATCCACCGGCACGATCTGCGAGCCCTGGTGGATCAGCTGGAAATAGGCGTGCTGGCCGTTGGTGCCGGCGGAGCCCCAGACCACCGGCGCGGTATGGGCGCGCACGTGGCGGCCGTCAAGCTGTACCGATTTGCCGTTGCTCTCCATTTCCAGCTGCTGCAGGAAGGCAGGAAACAATTCGAGCGAGGTGGAGTACGGCGCCATGCAGCTGGTCGGCATGCCGAAGAAGTTGCGGTACCAGATACCGAGCATGCCCAGCACCACGGGCATGTTCTGCGCCAGCGGCGCGCTGCTGAAATGCGCATCCATGGCGCGGCCACCGATCAGCAGGTCTTCAAACGCGTCGAAGCCAACCGCTAGCGCAATCGACAGTCCGACCGAGGACCACAGCGAGAAACGCCCGCCGATCCAGTCCCAGAATTCGAACATGTGCGCCGGGTCGATGCCGAAGGCGCGCACCGCCTCCACATTGGTCRACACCGCGGCAAAATGGCTGGCCAGCTGGTCCAGGGCCACGCCTTTGTCGAGGAACCACTGGCGCGCGCTGCAGGCGTTGGCCATGGTCTCGAGCGTGGTGAAGGTCTTGGAGCAGACGATCACCAGGGTTTGCTCGGGGTCGAGCCGGTCCAGGCATTCGGCCAGTTCGGTGCCGTCCACGTTGGAGACGAAATGCATGCGCGGGCCGCTGCCGGCCAGGTGCGAGAGCGCGCGGCACACCATGCGCGGGCCCAGGTCCGAGCCGCCGATGCCGATGTTGATGACATCGGTGATGCGCTTGCCGGTGAAGCCGGTCCAGTCGCCGCTGCGCACGCGCTGCGAGAACACGCGCATGCGGTCCAGCACGGCGTGGATGGCGGGCATGACGGGCTTGCCGTCGACCTTGAACGTTGCGTCGGCACCGGCGCGCAGCGCGATGTGCAGGACCGCGCGGTCCTCGGTGGCGTTGATGTGGTCGCCGGCGAACATGGCATCGCGGCGTTTGGGCACGCCAGCTTCATCCGCCAGTTGCATCAGCAATGCCATGGTCTGCGGCGTGATGCGGTTCTTGGAATAATCGAGATACAGGCCTGCGGCTTCCAGCGAGAACTGCTCGACGCGTTGTTCCGCGGAGCCGGCGGCAAACCACTCGCGCATCGGCGTTTCGCGAATGGCGTCGTGGTGTTGCAGAAGTGAGTGCCAGGCGTGGAGGTCTGTGGGCATGCGTGCGGAAATCTTTGAAGGACAGCGCGGAAGTACCGTGTGAAGCTTGGTGTTTCCGCTAGATATCAATGCTCCCCGGTAGCCAGCCCGGCTGGCCTTGCGCGACGGTCAGGAGCCTCTCAAGTATAACGCGCCCATCTGGCACGACTCGGCGTTTTGGCGGCAAAAGACGGCATTAGTGCTTCCGAGGGGATCGATCGCCGGGCGCATTCCTTCGCGCGCCGGCGCTGTGCTCCCGTCAGCCGGGGCGCCCGAGCCGGCGCGCAACCGCCCGCAGCGCTGACTCGCCCCCCGCCACGCACACCCCGCCCACACAGATCACCGCCACGCCGAGCGCGGTGATCCAGTCCGGCAACTGGCCGAACGCCAGGTAGCCGATGGTCGTCGCCGACAGGATCTGCAGGTAGAGGAAGGGGCTGAGGAATGACGCATCCGCGTACTGGAACGCGCGAATCACAAAATAGTGGCCAATCGAGCCGGTGATGCCGGTGCTCAGCAGGAGCACGGCTTGCAGCGGCGTGGGTGCCGCTTCGAACCAGAAGAAGGGCACCAGCAGCGTGGTCAGGACGGCGCCGGTCACGCCGCTCTGGATCAAGGTGGTCATGGGCGCGTCATGCGCGGCAATGCGCCGCGTCAGCATCTGCATCAACGCGAACACCAGTGCCGACAACAAGCCCAGCGCAATGCCGGCCCCGCTCAGCTCGCCGCCGGGGCGCACCACGATCAGCATGCCGACGAAGCCGATAGCCACGCCGCTCCAGCGGCTCGCGCGCGCATGCGCGCTCGGGCGCTCGCCTAGCAGCCAGGGCGACAACGCCACCACGAACAGCGGCGCGCAGAAATTCAGCGCCGTGGCCTCGGCCAGCGGCATCAGCTTGAGCACGCTGAAGAACACCAGCGTCGAGACCAGCATCATCCCCCCGCGCAGCCACTGCAGGCCCGGTTTCGCGGGGCGCCATTGCTGGCGCAAGCGCGCCGGCCCCAGCAGCAGGAAGATCGCGGCCACATGGCCCACGTAGCGTACCCAGGCCACGCCCACCACCGGCAGGCCCTGCTGGGTCAGCGTCTTGCTGCTGGCATCCAGCAGGCTGAGGATCCATTGGCCGAGCACCAGCAGGGCCACGCCGGTGAGCAGCTGGCGCCGGGCCGGCGAGCGGCTGGCCGCGGCCTGCAGGCGGGCGCCGCTATCCGTCGCCTTGCTCATGCCTGCTGCGCCCGCAGCAGGGCATTGAACAGGTCGCGCACCGGCAGGTAGAGCTCGCTCGCGGTCAGGCCGGCGGGGCCGGTGCCCTGCGCCACCAGGTGGTCGGCGGCGCGCCCGTGCAGCCAGACCGCGGCCCGTGCGGCCTGCAGCGCCGGCATGCCCTGGGCCAGCAGGGCGCCGATCATGCCGGCCAGCACGTCGCCGGTGCCGGCGGTGGCCAGCCCGGCATTGCCGGTCGGGTTGATCGATAACGACACGCTGCCGAGCGCATCCGGTGGCGACGCGATCACCGTGCCCGAGCCCTTGAGCACGACCACGGCCTGCCACTGGGCTGCCAGCGAGCGCGCCGCCGCCAGGCGGTCACGCTGGATCTCGGCCACGCTGATGCCGGACAGGCGCGCGGCTTCGAGCGGGTGCGGCGTCATCACGCGCACCGGCGGGCCGCCGCCAAGCATGGCGGCAAGCGCGGGGTCCGCGGCCAGCATGTTCAGCGCATCGGCATCCAGCACCAGCGCGGGCGGCTCGGTGGCGGCCACGCTGGCTTGCAGCAACTGCGCCAGCTGCTTGCGCGCCGCCGTGCCTGTGCCCATGCCCGGGCCGATCACCAGCGCGGACATATTGGTCAGCTCGATCTCCGCGATCGGGTGCAGCATCAGCTCCGGGTGCACGGGGTCGATTAGCGGCGCGGGCTGCGCCAGGAAGGCGATGTGCACGCGCCCGGCGCCAAGGTGCTGCGCGGCACGCGCGCCAAGCAGCGGCGCGCCGGTCATGCCGATGCCGCCGCCGATCACGGCGAGCGAGCCGAATGTGCCCTTATTGGTGGCATGGCGCCGCGTGGGCAGCGCCGATGCGAACGACGCCGGCACGTTGACCGTGGCGCAGGCAGGCTGGGCCGGCGGATAGTTCAGGCCGAGCGGGGCGATATCCACCTCGCCCGCGCAATCGCGCCCATCGAGCGTGAGCAGGCCCGGCTTGGCGCCGATGAAGGTGAGGGTGCGCAAAGCGCGTACCGCCGGCGCGCCGGCGCCGGTATCGGCGAACAGCCCGCTCGGGATATCGAGCGAGAACACGGGCAGCCGGGACTCGGCAAGGTGCGCGATCCACTGCGCCGTGAAGCCATCGGCGGCGCGGTTCAGGCCAATGCCGAGCAAGCCGTCGACCAGCGCGCAGGTGTGCGGGGGAAACGGCGGCAGGGTGCCATGGCAGGCGGACTCCGGCATGGCGTGCAGTATCACGCCAGCCGCGCGCGCCTCCAGCCAGGCTCGCCCGGCGTCGGCGGGCAGGCGATCGGGCTCGGCCGTCAACCACACCTGGACCTCGCGCCCGGCCTGGTGCAGGCGGGTGGCGGCCACCAGCGCGTCGCCGCCGTTGTTGCCCGGGCCGGCCAGCAGCAGCAGTGGGCCCGCGGGCGTGTGGTGCGCCAGCCAGGCCGCCGCCGCGGCGCCGGCCCGGGACATCAGCGTGAAGGCGGGCAGGCTGGCCATGGCGGCCGCTTCGATGTGGCGGAGGGCCGCCACGTCGTACAGCGGGATCGCGCTGGCGCTTGCCGCGTCCAGCGGGAGCCAGGCATCGTCGGGCGGCGCAGCGGCAAGCGTGGGAGACGTCGGGGCAGAGCTTTGCATGGTCAGCGTGGGCCTAAGCCGTAGCGGTCGGGGGTCAGGCCATCCAGGTCGATGCCGGGGCGATTGCCTGCGATCAGGTCGGCGGCAATGCGCCCGGAGCCGCATGCCATCGCCCAGCCGGTGGAGCCGTGGCCCAGGTTGAGGTAAAGCCCGGGCACGGCCGTGGCGCCGATCAGCGGCGGGCCATCGGGCAGCATCGGGCGGGCGCCGGCCCACAGCGTGGCCGTGCCATAGTGGCCTGCAACCGGGAACCAGTCGCGCGCCACCTTGAGCAAGGTGTTGATGGCCGCGGGGCGCAGGTCGAGCTTGCGCGAGCCGAGCTCGGCGGTGCCGGCAATACGCAGGCGGTTGCCCATGCGGGTGATGGCGACCTTGTAGGACTCGTCCATCAGCGCGCCCAGCGGCGCCTGCAGCTCGTCGCTGACCTGCACGGTGGCGGAATAGCCTTTGACGGGGTAGAGGGGGATGCGCAGGCCCAGCGGGCGCAACAGCGCGGCGCTGGCTATGCCTGCACTGACCAGCACGCGATCGGCGGTGAGCGTTTCGCTCGCGCTGCGGGCATCGCCGGCACCGGTGCCGCACAGGTCAAGCGAGAGCTTGCCGCCCGGCAACGGCCGCAGGGCGCTGGCGTCGCTGTCCATGACAAAGCGCACGCCCGCGGCTTCGGCCAGCACGCGCAGCCGGCGCACGAACATCGGGCAGTTGCCGGATTCGTCCTCGGGAAGGTGCAGCCCGCCGGCCAGCGGCGTGTCGGTGGTCAGGCCAGGCTCGATGCGCCGGCAGCCGTCGGCGTCGACCAGCCGGTGCGGCACCTTGTGCTCGCGCAGCAGGGCCAGCGCCGGCTCGGCGAGGTCCCGGTCGCGCTGGGTACGGAACAGCTGCAGGTAGCCTTGAGATTGCTCGTAGTCGATCTGGAGCTGGCCGCGCAGCGCATGCAGGCATTCCCGGCTATAGAAGGCCAGGCGCTGCATGCGCAGCTTGTTGATGCGGTAGCGCTCCAGCGTGCATTCGCCCAGCCAGCGCGCGATCCAGCGCCACATGGCCGGATCGGCGCTGGGCCGGAACAGCACGGGCGAGGTGCTGGCGAAGAGGTTGCGCAGCACCTTGCCCGGCATGCCGGGCGCCGCCCAGGGGGTGACATAGCCCGGCGCGATCACGCCGGCATTGCCGAAGCTCGACTCCTGCGCCGGCGCCGCGCGGCGCTCGACCACGGTTACGTCGAAGCCAGCCTCGCGCAGGTACCACGCGGAGCACACGCCGATGACACCGGCGCCGATGACGATCACATGCATGGCGCTCCGTAGATTACTTCAGCTCTTTTTGCATCACCACATCGGGCAGCCAGGTGACGATCTGCGGCCACACCGTGACGATGCCGATGGCCACCACCATCATCATGAAGAACGGCAGCGAGACCCGCGCTATGTAGTTACTGTCCTTGCCTGTCATGCTCTGCAGCACGAACAGGTTGAACCCCACGGGTGGCGTCACCTCGGCGATCTCCACCAGCAGCACGATGAATATCCCGAACCATACCAGATCGAAGCCCGCGGCCTGCACCATCGGCAGCACCGTGGCGGTGGTCAGCGCGATCATGGAAATGCCATCGAGCGCGGTGCCCAGCAGGATGTAGATCACGGTTAGCACGGCGATCAGCGCCCAGGGCGACAGGTGCATCGAGGCCACCCATTCCGCCAGCGCGCGCGGAATGCCCGTAAAGCTCATGGTCACGGACAGGAACGAGGTCGCACCCAGCACGAACATGATCATGGCGGTCAGCCGGGTGGCCGACATCAGGCTTTCCCAGAACGCCTTGCGTGTGAGCGAGCCGCCCACCCACGCCAGCGCCAGCGACGCCACCACGCCGTAGGCGGCCGCTTCCGTGGCGGTGGAGTAGCCGGTGATCATGATCCAGGTGATAAAGGCGATCAGCACGATGCACGGCATCAACTGGCGGATCGAGGCGAGCCGCGAGCGCCAGTTGAAGATTTCCGCCTTCGGTGTCTTGTCCGGGTTCGATAGCGCCCACACCACGATGTAGCCGGAGAACAGCAGCATCAGCAGCAGCCCGGGCAGGAAGCCGGCCAGGAACACGCGGATGATCGACACATCGGCCGAGACCGCGTAGACCACCATGGTGATCGATGGCGGGATCAGGATGCCGAGCGTGCCGGCGCAYGACAGCGAGCCCAGGGTCACGCGCTCATCGTAGCCGCGCCGGGTCAGCTCGGGCAGCGCCGACTTGGCGATGGTGGCGCAGGTGGCGGCGGACGAGCCCGATACCGAGCCGAAGATGCCGCAGCCCAGGATGTTGACGTGCATCAGGCGCCCGGGGAGCCAGTTCAGCCAAGGCGAGAGCCCGTTGAACATCTGCTCGGACAGCTTGGTGCGAAACAGTATCTCGCCCATCCACACAAAGAGCGGCAGCGAGGCCAGGGTGTACGACGCGCTGGACGACCACCACGCATTGGCCAGGTTGACCAGCGCATCGCGATCGGCAAACACCACCAGCCCCACCCAGGAGGTGACGGCAATGGCCACGGGAATCCACGCGCCGATGACCAGGAAGCCGATCATCACCACCAGCAGGATCAGGGAAACCAGGACGGTGCTCATCAGACGGTCTCCCCGAAGTCGCCGGCGGCCAGCTTGGCTTCCTGCGCCAGCTGGTAGCGCGGCTTTTGCTTGCGCGCCACGCGCAACAGTTCGTCCAGCACCGCCAGCATGAAGCCGGCGCAGCCCAGCACCGCAAAGCTCTGCGGAATCCACAGTGGCACGACGATCTGGCCCTGCGACACATCGCCGATCTCCCAGCTCTGCCAGGCGAAGCTGAACAAGGCCCAGGTCGCGTAGGCGGCGAACACCGCGCAGATGGTCAGCGAGATCAGCTCCAGCCACCAGCGCACGCGCGGATTGACGGCCTCCAGCAGCATTTCCACGCGGACGATGCCGCCATGCTGGAAGGTCTGGCCCAGTACCAGGAAGGCGGAGGCGGCGCACAGCCATGCAACGATATCGTCGCCGCCCTTGAAGATAAACGTGGTCTCGCGCGAGAACGACATCAGGATCATGATGAGGCAGACCCCGAGGATGCACAGCGCGCCGAGCACGGCGAACAGGTCAAGCAGCCGGTCCAGCCAGCGCTTGTTGACGGAAGTGGCTTCCATGGCGAGTGGGGAGGGTTGATGCGGTGAAAAAGAAGGCGCGGGAGGTTTGCGGCAGCAAGGCCACGGCGGCGGGCAACGCCGCCGTGGCCGGATACGGATCGCTTGTTTCTCGCTAGGGCGCAAACTACAGCATTAACTACAGCATTAACTGCGGCATTGACTACGGCGCAAACTACGGCAATGACGGCAACGCCTACTTCTTGTACGCGTCCAGGATGGCCTTGCCGTCGTCGCCGGCGCCCTTGGCCCATTCGTCCACCATCACCTGGCCAAGCTTCTGCATGTCTTGCTTCAACTGGGGCGAGGGCGGCTGCACCGCCATGCCGTTCTTGCCGAGCACGGCCAGGTATTCACGCGTCTTTTGCTCCGAGATCTGCCAGCCGCGCTTCTCGGCTTCGGCCACCGTCTTGAGCAGGGCGTCCTGGGTTGGCTTGTCCAGCGCGGCGAAGGACTTCTTGCTGACCACCAGCATGTTCTTCGGCAGCCAGGCATCGACGGTGTAGAAGTACTTCACGCTCTCCCAGACCTTGGTGTCCACGCCCGTGGCGCCCGAGGACATGAACGAATTGACGGTGCCGGTGGCGAGCGCCTGTGCCAGGTCGGCGGCCTGGATGGTCACCGGCTGCGCGCCCACCAGTTCGGCGATTTTGGAGGTGGCGGGGTTATACGCGCGCCACTTCAGGCCTTTCATGTCGGCCGCGGCGTTGATCGGCTTGTTGGCGTAGATGCCTTGCGGCGGCCAGGCCACCGCGTACAGCAGCTTCATGCCTTGCTTGTCCAGCACCTTGTCGGTGACCGCGCGCGAGGCCTGCCACAGCTTGTAGGAGTCCTGGTAGCTGGTCGCCAGGAAGGGCACCGCATCCACGCCGAATACCGGGTTCTCGTTGGCCAGCAGCGACATCAGGATCTCGCCCATCTGCACCTGGCCGGTCTGCACGCCACGCTTGATCTCGTTGGCCTTGAGCAGTGAGCCGTTGGGATGGATCACGATCTTGAGCTTGCCGCCCGTGGCCTTCTCCACGTCGGTGGCCATCTGCTGCAGGTTTTCGGTGTGGAGGTTGCTCACCGGGTAGCCGGTTGGCAGGTCCCATTTGGTATCCGCCTGCGCGGCCKGCGTCATCACGGCAGCGGTGGCAAGCACCCCGCCCAGCAACATGCACTTCAGTGTGGCCTTCCCTTGCATCGATCTCTCCTGGTTAGTCATTGTGGCTACGTCTGTCTTGGTATTCGTTCCGAAGTCGTTTTGCCCGCGCCACCTGGCTCAGGGGTGGCGCGGGTTACGTCTATCCTTGCCGCGGCGCCTCAGGCGGCCGGCTTGATGATGGATTCCAATGCAATTGCCGTGCCCAGCAGCTGCGCGTCGCGCAGTGCACCGTGCGAGAGCATCAGGCCCACGGGCAACTCGTCCGGCTGGTGGCAGGGCAGCGAGATGGAGCAGCCATCGAGGAAGTTGAACGCCGACGTATTGCGCAGCAGCAGGGCGTTGGTGCGGAAGAACAGCGCGTCGTCCGCCACCAGCGGGGCGATCGGCGGCGCCACCATCGGCACGGTGGGGCAGGCCACGGCGTCGAAGCCTTCGATGCGGGCGGCAACCCGCGTGATCCAGTCGAGGCGGGCGCGCATCAGGTCTACGTAGTCGGCCGCGCTCATGGCCGCGCCGCGGTCGATGCGCGACGCTACGCGCGGATCGTATTGCTCGCGCCGCGTGGCCAGCACGTGGCGGTGGATGGCATGCGCCTCGGCGGCGGTGAAGCCGCCGCCGGCGTTGATGGCGGCCAGCTCGGCCAGTTCCGGCAGGTCGATGTGCTCGATCTGCACGCCGGCCGCGGACAGCCGGCCGAGGGCGCGGTCGAACGCGCGCGCCACCGTGTCATCGAGGTCGTCGAGCAGGACCTGGCGCGGGATGGCCAGGCGGATACCCGCCGCGGCCTTGATGACGGGGAGCACCGCCTGGTCGGCGATCACGCTGTCCACCAGCACGCAATCCTGCACCGTGCGCGCCATGGCGCAGGCGGTGTCCAGCGTATAGGAGAGCGGGAAGGCGCCGTCCAGCGGCACGCGCCGGGCGGTCGGCTTGAAGCCGGTCAGCCCGCACAGGGCAGCCGGGATGCGGATGGAGCCGCCGGTGTCGCTGCCCAGCCCCGCCACCGCCAGGCCCAGCGCCACGGACACCGCGGCGCCCGACGA
>NZ_JBFTSF010000115.1:0-18549 GCF_056399905.1 Cupriavidus sp. 01L46 | reverse complement strand
CTCCTGCTCTACGGCTCGCTGCGCCCGAACTCCTACAGCCGCCTGCTTACGCTCGAAGCCGAGCGGATCCTTCKGCACCTTGGCGCGCAAACCAAGGTGTTCGATCCGCATGGCCTTCCCATCACGGACAGCGTGCCGGCGGATCATCCGAAGGTGGCCGAGCTGCGCGCGCTGTCCGCATGGTCGGAGGGCCAGGTCTGGTGCAGCCCCGAGCGGCACGGCACGCTGACCTCGGTGTTCAAGAACCAGATCGACTGGTTGCCGCTGGAGATCGGCGGCATTCGTCCCACGCAGGGCCGCACGCTGGCCGTCATGCAGGTGTGCGGTGGCTCGCAGTCCTTCAACGCCGTCAATGCATTGCGTGTGCTCGGGCGCTGGATGCGCATGGTGACGATCCCGAACCAGTCATCCGTGCCGAAGGCCTACCAGGAATTCGACGCGGATGGCCGCATGGCGCCCTCCGCGTTTTATGACCGGGTGGTCGACGTGATGGAGGAGCTGGTCAAGTTCACCTTGCTGGTGCGTGACCGTTCCGCTTACCTGACGGACCGGTACAGCKAGCGCAAKGAGAGCGCGCCGCCGGTTGCGGCGGCGCTTGCCCAGGCCGCGATGGATCACGAGCGCGCTGCGCAAGTGCTGGAGAGCAACGATAGCAACGACGGCGGCGACAGCGAAGTCGAGTAGCGTCGCCGATGTGGCCGCGGCGCGGGAAACATGGCCCGAAGCGCCATCCGCTAGGCGGCGACCAGCCCGAGCGAGCGCAGCTTCGCCCCCTGGTCGAAGTATGGCCGCTCGCAAATGATCTTGTCGCTGCCGGGCGCGAATTCGAACGACGCGGCCATGCGCACGCGAAACGCGCGGCCCGTGGGCGGGTAGACGGTGCCGTTCGCCTTCAAGGGACCAAGGTGGGTGCCGGTGAGCCAGAACTCCACCAGCACCGTGTCGCCGGCCGCGGCGATGCTGATGATCTCGTTGGCCTGGTCGGGGAAGGGCGTGCGCGAAGACGCAAAGTAGCCGCGCACTGCTTGCTCGCCGTCGAAGACCGCGCCGCCTCCGTGCATCTCATAGCGCGGATGGGCAAAGGTGGCGATGACGGCGTCCCATTCCTGGGTGCACTCCAGGGCCATGTGGTCGCGCACGGTCTGGATGCGGGCGAGAGACAGACTATCCATGTTCAGGGCTCCGTGATTTGGGTGTTTGGTTTTTTTGGTTCTTTGGTTTTTTGGGGTTTGCAGGCTGGTCGAGTGATTGATGCATTGACGCATTGATGCATTGACACGTGCATCAGGCGCTTAGTCCTGCGTCACGCCAGCGGTCTTTGCCACTTCCTTCCACGCCGGGATATCGCGCGCATTCAGCTTGCCGAGTTCCTCGCCGCTCATCGGCGTGGCCGCGATGCCCATCTCCAGCAGGCGGGCCTTGATCTGCGGCGTGGCCAGCACCTGGTTCAATGCGTCCGACAGCTTCTGCACGATCGGCTTGGGCGTGCCGGCGGGCACATACAGGCCCCAGCGGAACACGCGATCGAAATCGATGCCCTCGTCGACGTAGCTCTTCACGCCGGGCAGGCTCGGCGAGCGCGAGGTGCACGTGCCGATCGCCTTGACCTTGCCGGACTTGACGAAGGGCGTGCCCGATGTCATGTCCACATAGCCCAGCTTGATATGCCCGGCGACGATGTCGTTGAGCACCTGCGGCACGGTCTTGTAGGGGATATGCGTCATCGACGCGCCGGCGAGCTGCTTGAGCACCTCGCCGCAGAATTGCCCCGTGGAGCCGGTGCCCCAGCTGGCGTACTGCACTTCGTTGGGATGGCTCCTCGTGTACGCCACCAGCTCCTTGATGTCGTTCGCGGGAAAGTCATTGCTGGCCACCAGCAGGATGGCAGCCGTGCCGACCTGGCCGATGGCGGTGAAGTCCTTCACCGGGTCGTATGGCAGCTTGGTGTAGACCGCGGCGTTCAGCATATGCGTGGTCGCGCCGCCGAGCGTGAAGGTGTAGCCGTCGGGCGCCGCGCGCGCGACCGCTTGCGTGCCGATGATGCCGGAGGCGCCACCCTTGTTCTCCACCACGATGGGTTGCTTCAGGATGGCCGACATGCGCTCCGCGAGCACGCGGCCAAGGATGTCGCCGCCCGAGCCGGCCGAGATCGGCAGCAGCAGGCGGATGGGGTGGGAGGGGTAGTCGGCGGGGGATTCACTGCCTTGCGCTGCAATCGCGGGCGCGGCAAGCGCGACGACGAGCGTGGCGGCGGGCAGGTAGCGGGGCATCATGGGGCGTCTCCTGATTCTTTGTTATGTGCCGCGGCGCGGCCTTTGATTCGCTGTCTGTTTCCGTCAAAGACCCAGTCCGCCGTCCACCACCATCTCCAGCCCTGTCACATAACGCGACTCATCGGAGGCAAGGAACAACGCCGCGTAGGCGATATCCCACGGCGTGCCTTGCCGGCCCATGGGGCAGCGGCTGTTGCGAAACTCGCGCGCGGCCTGCACGGCGGCTTCATCGCCATCGGTCAGGTGCGCCGCATGCGGCGTATCGATCAGGCCGGGCAGGATCACATTGCAGCGCACCTGGTCTGCGGCGTAGCGGCGCGCGAGGATCCGCGTCATGTGGTTGAGGGCGGCCTTCGATGCGTTGTAGGAGAGAAAGGGCATCGGCCCCCATTTGCGGCTGGCGATCGACGAGATGTTGATGATCGAGCCGCCGCCCTGCGCGATMATGTGCGGCATCGCCTTCTGGCAGGCGAGCATGGCGCCTTTGAGGTTGATGTCGAACACCCGGTCCCAGGATGGCTCGGTGATGTCCTCGAGCTCGCCGATTTCCTCGATGCCCACATTGTTGTGCAGCACGTCGATGCGGCCATAGCGCTCGCGGCAGGCCTCCACCATGGCAGCCAGCCGCGCGCCGTCGCGCACGTCGGCCTCGAAGGCGCTGGCGCTTCCGCCCGCGTCTTCGATCTGGCTCGCGGTCCTGCGGGCCAGCGCCAGGTCGCGGTCCACGCACAGCACCCGCGCGCCTTCACGGGCGTAGACGATGGCGGCGGCGGCGCCGTTGCTGGTGTCGGCGCCGATCGATCCCGCGCCGACGACGATGGCTGCCTTGCCGGCAAGCCGGCTCATTCCTTTGCGATTGCTGTCCGGCATGCTGAGGTTGTCTCCGTGGGGATCTTATGGTGATCTTTGGATGATCGTTCTTATGGTCCCCGCTACGAGGGATGGGAAAAATATAGCACGGAATTGAAACGTTTCATATAAAGGGTAAACGACCGGCTGCAAGAGGCATGCGCTAGGGAAGGGGATGCCGCATGGGCGGCATCGCGCCGCCCGGCGGGGGCTGACGCGATGGGTCTGGCGAAAACGCGGCAGGCTTAGCTGGCGACGCGCTTCGCCCGGCCTCGCGCCGTTTTTCTGCCTGCCTCCACGCCGACGGCGGCGCAGGACTCGCGCAGGATCAGCTCGCAGGTCAGCATCAGGTGCCCCGTTGCGTCAGGGCTGCCTTGCGGATCGAGGCCCGGCTCCATCTCGGCAAGGAGCAGGCGGGCGGCATGGCGCCCCAGGTCCTGCAGGTTCCAGGTGAGCGTGGTCAGCTCGGGCGTGTGCACCTGGGCCAGTTCGGTGTCACCCACGCACACCACCGACAGGTCGCCCGGAATGTCCCGGCCGGTCTGGCGTGCCGCCTTGAGCGCGCCGGCGAGCAGCGTCGTGCCCAGCCCAAAGATGGCGGTGGGCGGCGCGGCTTGCTGGAACAGCGCCAGGCATTGCGAAAAAGCGACGTCCATCGAGCTGGTGTCGATGCGCACAAGCTCCAGCGCATCGCCGATGCCGCGCGCGGCAGCAGCCGTCTCGAAGGMATGCCAGCGCGCGCGCGCCGGGCGCAGGTGCGAGCTGGGGAAGAGCAGGGCAATGCGGCGGTGGCCGAGATCGAACAGATAGTTGGCGGTCTTCAGCGCGCCGCTGAAGTGGTCCACCTTGACGCTGGGCCGATCCGGGGCGATATCGCGGTCCAGGATCACCAGCGGCACATCCACCTGCGCGATCTGCTGCTGCAGCTTTCCGGAGCTCTCGGAGCCGGGCGCGAACAGCACGCCGTCGACGCCGACGCGGGTCACGTCCAGCAGCAGCTCGCATTCGCGTTCGGTGTCGTTATGGGTGTCGACCAGCAGCAAGGTGTAGCCGGCTTCGCGCAGCACATGTTCGGCCGCGCGCACGATCACGCCGTAGAAGCGGTTGGTGATGTCCGGCACCAGGCAGGCCACCAGGCGCGAGCGCCGCGAGCGCAGGCTGCGGGCCGCGGCGTTGGTGACATAGCCGATCTTGCGCGCCACCTCGAACACGTGGGTGACGGTCTCGGCGGACGGGCCGCCTCGCCCCGCCATCACGTTGGAGGCGGTGCCAACCGAAACGCCCGCTTGCTCGGCCAGGTCCTTCAGGGTCGGCTTGCGCTGCGCCGCGGCTTTTTTCTGCATGGCACTCCACGGATATCGTCGTTTCCTGTGGCATGCAGTGTAGCATGCTATGAAACGTTTCAATCGCGTGGAGCGCCTTGGGGGCGCACGGATGTGTATTGGGCCGCAAGCCCTCAGGCGGCCTTCTTCAGCGATGCCAATGCCGCGCGGCCCGCCGCCAGTTGCTGCGCCACTTCCGCCACGCGCGCACCCAGATGCTCGGCCGTGCGCAGGTCTGCCAGCGGCGGCACCACATCAGCGCTCTCATCCGCATTCGACTGTGCCGCCGCACCCAGGAAGAAGCCGTGGCGATTGAGCGAATCCTCGGTCGACTTCGAGTTGTTGTGGCCCGGGGGCAGGCCAAGGTTGACCCAGTGCATGCCGTGTTGCGCGGAGAAGATCGCGATCTGCTGCAGCGTGGCAAGCTTGTCGCCCGAACGCGAGGCCGAGTTGGTGAAGCCCGCCGCCACCTTGTTGGCCCATTTGCCGCCCTTGGCGAACACGTTGCGCGAGGTGGCGTCCATAAAGCCTTTGAACTGCGCTGACGCGCTGCCCATGTAGGTGGGCGCGCCGAAGATGATGCCGTCCACGTTTTCGAGCGTGTCCCAGTGCTGGTCGATGTCGTCGACGCTGATCAGCAGGCTTTCCACGCCATCGACGCTGGCGGCGCCGCGTGCAACGGCCTGTGCTTGCCTGGCGGTGTGGCCGTAGCCGCTGTGGTAGACGATCGCGATTTGGGTAGCGTTGGGGTTCATGATGCGGTGCCTCGACAAAGTTGGAAATATTTGAATTTGGCTCGCATCGCCTGGATCACTGGATCTGCTTGATTGCTGGGCCGGTGAAGCAAGTCTAGGCGCCGGCTGATCGCGTTGGTGACTGAAATATCAATTATTCATTGAAATATTTTGAATTATCGGGCGAGGCAGGGGATCCTGTGTGCCTGGCATTTCGTGCCCACCGTGCCAGGCGCCGATGACGGTGGCGAAACAGCCATTTCACGACAGCTGCCATCGCGCCGCCACCGCCGGGCAGCCAGGCCGCGGGTCCGCGCAAGGCAAAGGTGAGCCGGTCGCGCACCTCGCAGCCGCCAGGGGTGTCTCGAATCGTCCGTTCGTGTACCCAGCTGCGCATGCTCAGCATCCGCGACGTTTCCTTGAAGCGGTAGCCCGGCCCCACCTCCGCCAGCATGATGTCGTCCGCGTCCACGGGAAACATGCCGAACGCCAGTAGCCAGCTGCGGCCAAGCCGCTCGCCAAGCGGCAGCTCGCCGATCGCCTTGCCGCGCATGGCGGGCGGCGCCGTCATGCGCAGCCAGGGAAACAGCTCGTCGTTGATGCCTTCGGACGTGGTCGCGCGCTGCCATGCCTGGCTGGCACTGATCGGCAGGGTGGATGCAAGCTCGAGCGTCAGGGGCATGGCGGATTTCGATCGGTGGGTGAACGTGTTCGCCATGATAGCGAGCCGAGCCATGCGGTCCGCTGCCTCCCCGGCTTTGCCTGTCAGGTTGTCGCCGCGCCGGCCTCGGATGGCACATGCCGAATCACGTTGAAACCCTCGTCCGCCAAGGGCGCCACGAAGTAACGCGTGATGGCATCGAACTGCGCATCGGTCGTCTCGAACGGATGCGTGCCGCTGGCGTTGCGCGCGCGCAGGCGGGCCTTGCACACGGCGTCGGGCACATCGAGGTAGTGGAGTTGATGCGCCACGCCCGCCTGCTCGAAGATGGCCCTGGCCCAGCTTCGGGTGGCCGGCGTGTTGGCAGGGAAATCAAGCACGACCGACATGCCCGCCAGCAGCAGCGCGTCGATGTGGCCGGCCATGGCGTCACGCAATCGTGCGGCGCAGCGGGCATAGTCGGCGACCTCCCGGATCTCGCCGGGATACAGGCGTGACAGCCAGTCGTCCTCGCTGATCCGCACGGTGGCCGGCCGGACAGCGAGCTGCCTGGCCAGGGTCGATTTGCCGGAGCCGATCTTGCCGCAGACCATATAGAGGACGGCGGGTGCCGCTGCTGCTGCTGCGGGGCGGGTTGGCTGCATCTTCAGGCTCCTTGGTGTATGCAGGCCCCAAGGAGGCGGGCACAAAAAACCCGCCTCGTTGGGCGGGTCGCTTTGTGTGCTCAGTCCACGTGCGCTAACCCACCATCCCAGGGATGGTGCGAATAATCGACGGGTTTTGCGCGCGGGTCATGGCGCAGATGTTAGCGGATTGCCCGCTTGCTCGCAATTGCCTTCGCGCGGGGCCGCCCTTGTCCTATCGATCCGGCCATTGCAGAATACGGCCACGCCAGAATAGATGATCCTTCACCGCCGTCGCGCGTTTGCGCGAAGCCGCCTGCCTMGCCACGCGGACCGGCAACGTCTCCCGGCTTCCCGTACATGACAACATCACCGCAACCGATGCGCCGCTTCGCTCTGATCGCTACCCCAGTCTTCCTGGCGTTCGCCGCCGCCAATGCCAGCGCGCTCGACGCCCCGCAGCTGCTCGCCAAGCTCACGCCAAGCATCTATGCCGTGCGGGCAATGGGCGCCAACAACGCGCCGCTGGCGTCGGGCTCCGCCGTGGTGATCGGCCCGGGGCAACTGGTCACGGCTTGCCACGTGCTGGCCGGCGCGCGCGCGATTGCCGTGCGGCGCGACAACGTGAGCTACGACGCCACGCTGGACGCGCCGGACGTGGATCGCGACCTGTGCCTGCTGCGGGTGGCGAACTTCAACGCGCCGGCCGTCAGCGTGTCGGCGGCGGCGGCACCGGCGTTCGGGCAGAAGGTGCTTGCGGCAGCCAGCCCGGAGGCCTCGGGCGTGGTCGTGCTGGACGGCAGTGTGTCCGGGTTGCGCGCGGGCGCCGACGGCAAGCTGGACCGCATCGAGATCACGCTTGATTTCCCGGCGGCAGCCAGCGGTGGCGGCCTGTTCGATGAGACGKGCCGCCTCGTGGGCATCCTGTCGGCACGGCGCGCGCCTGGCGAAAAGCTCAAGGCGTTGCCCGCCAGCTGGATCGCTCRGGTCAAGGAGCGCGGCGCGGCGGCGCCTGTGGCGCCTGTGGCGCCTGTGGCGGACGAGGCCGGCGCTGCCCCGGCTGGCGGCGCGTCGCCCCGCGTTGGCGAGGTCTGGCGCTATGAGCTGGTCGATAAGCTGACGCGCAAGCGGCGCGATGTGGTCTACCGTGTCGACCGCGTCGAAGGCGAGCGCATCACGTTCAACCAGGGCGCCCGCGTCGAGACGCTGAACGGCCGTGTCGAGCGCATCAGCACGCCCAGCGCTGGCGAGTTCGATGGCGCATCGCCGCCGCGCGGCTGGGTGCCGGAAGACGTCAAGCCGGGCGCCCGATGGAAATACAGCTACAAGCAGGCCGGCACCGACATGCGTACGGAACTCACCGGCGAGGTGACCGGGGAGTCCACCATCACGGTGCCTGCCGGCAGCTTCCGCGTCTTGCGCCTGGCCTACAAGGGCTATGTGGCGCGGCCGTTCTACGGCTTCTCGTATGGCGCACCATCCTCCGTGCCTTACACGGCGGTAGCGTGGTATGCCCCGGAGCTCAAGCGCGTGGTGCGCTTCGATGCCAGCTACGCGTCCAAGTACGAACGCGTGGACGAAAGCCTGGTGCTTGCGGAGCATCGCTTCGACTGACGTGGCCCCGATCCGGCCTTGATTCCCGGGCGCGGGACGATATGCCGGGGTGCAGCAAGCGATTTTGGTAGGATGCAGGCCTTTCTTCGTGCCGGAATGTGACTCCGCCCCATGCTGCTTGCTTCATGAATCTGGCCCAGATCAAAACCCTGGCCGCCGAGCGGCTTGCCCGCCTGCGGCGCCCCACGCGCCGCGGCGTGGCCAAGGCAGTGGCCGCCGTGCCGGTGCTGTTCCTGCTCTATGTGCTGGTGCTGATTCCCTTCACCCCGGGCATCAGCGATATCCGCAAGGCCAAGTCCGACCAGCCCGCGCAGATCCTGTCGGCCGATGGCAAGCCGCTGGCCGTGTTCAAGTGGGCCAATCGCGAATGGGTCCGCCTGGCCGATATCTCGCCCAATGTGACGACCGCGCTGATCGCCACCGAGGATCACCGCTTTTACCAGCACTTCGGCCTGGACTGGCGCCGCATGGGCTCGGCCGCGCTGCATACCTTCTCAGGCGACCGGCAAGGTGGCTCCACCATCACGCAGCAGCTGGCCCGCAATCTCTATCCCGACGAGATCGGCCGCGCGCCTACGCTCACGCGCAAGCTCAAGGAAGCCATCACGGCGCTGAAGATCGAGGCGCTCTACACCAAGGACGAGATTCTCGAGACCTATCTCAACACCGTGCCGTTCCTGTACAACGCCTACGGCATCGAGATGGCGGCGCGCACCTACTTCGATAAATCCGCCGGCCGGCTGGACGTGCTGGAAAGCGCCACGCTGATCGGCATGCTCAAGGGCAACAGCTACTACAACCCGGTCATCAACCCCGAGCGCGCCGTGCAGCGGCGCAATACCGTGCTGGCGCAGATGGTCAAATACCAGAAGCTGGAGCCGGCGAAGTACGAGTTGCTGAAGAAGCGCCCGCTGCGCATCGACTTCGAGCGGCAGGCCGAGCCGCCCGGCCCAGCGCCGCACTTCGCCCAGCAGCTGCGCAAATGGCTGATCACCTGGGCGGACCGCAACGACTACAACATCTACACCGACGGGCTGGTGGTGCGCACCACCATCGATTCGCGCCTGCAGGCGCTGGCCAACCAGGCGGTGGCGCGCCAGGGCAACCAGCTGCAAGGCATCGCCGACGCGGCGTGGGCGCCGCGCTCCGGCTGGGCGGCCAACAAGGATCTGGTACAGGCCTTTGTGCGCGAGACACCGGCGTACCGCTCGGCCAGGGAGTCCGGGCAGACACCCGAGGCGGCCATGAAGCAGCTGCTGGCGGACAACGCCTTCATGCAGGCGCTGCGCCAGTCCAAGACCCGTATCCAGGCCGGCTTCCTCGCGCTGGACCCGCGCACCGGCGAGATCAAGGCATGGGTAGGCAGCCGAGACTTCACCCTGGATGCCTTCGACCATGTCCAGCAGGCGCAGCGCCAGCCKGGTTCCACGTTCAAGCCGTTCGTGTATGGCGCCGCGTTCGAGCAAGGTGCCAAGCCTGACGACACCTTCGTCGACCAGGCCGTGGAAATCCCGCTTGCCGGCGGCGAGGTCTGGCGGCCCTCCGACGATGGCCCTCCGAGCGGGCGTGCCATGAGCCTGCGCGACGGCCYGGTGTATTCCAAGAACACCATCACCGCGCAACTGATGCAGGGCGTTGGCCCGGCCAAGGTGGCCAAGCTGGCGCGCGCCATGGGCGTGCGGCAAAGCCGGCTCGATCCCGTGCCCTCGCTGGCGCTGGGCACCAGCCCGGTCACCTTGAAGGAAATGGTCAGCGCCTACGGCACCATCGCCAATCAGGGCGCCTACCTGGAGCCGGTGATGGTGTCGCGCATCGAAGACCGCAAGGGCGAGGTGCTGGAGACGTTCCGCCCCGCGTCGCCCGAGCAGGCACTGCCGGTTGCCACCGTGCAGACGCTGCTTGACGTGATGCGCGGCGTGATCGACCGCGGCACCGGCGCGAGCATCCGCACGCGCTTCGGCATTCGCGCGGATGTCGCCGGCAAGACCGGCACCACGCAGGACAACGCCGATGGCTGGTTCATCCTGATGCATCCGCAGCTGGTAGCTGGTGCCTGGGTCGGGTTCAACGACAGCCGGGTGACGCTGCGCAGCGACTACTGGGGTCAGGGCGCGCACAGCGCGCTGCCGATGGTGGGCGACTTCTTCCAGCGTTCGCTGCGGTCCCGCATGATCGATGCGAACGTCCGCTTCGTGGAGCACAAGGAGACCGGCCTCTTTGAAGCGTTGGGCTGGACGATACGCGGCTGGTACCAGCGGTGGTTCGGGCCGGCGGCCAAGCCGGAAGCCCCGCCCGCGCCCAAGCGGGCGGCGCGCCCGGCGCCGGAGACAGCGGCAATGGAACCCGAAGCCAGCGTGGCGGCATCGGCGGCAGCGCCCGCGTTGCCGGGCGTGAGCAGTCCGGCCGTCGAGCAAGGCGCCGTCGATGCGGCACCGGCCAGCGCGCCGGTGCAGGTGCCGGCAAGCGTGCCGCCTGCCATGGCGGCGCCATCGTTCACGCAAGACGATGCCAGGGCACGGGCCAGCGAAAGCAGCCAGCCCTGAAGCCGGGCCCCGCGCGACGCTGACCGCCGCACCCCCGGGCTCCGCCGTGCCAGGTCCGGCCTGCCGGCATGCGGAAGGTAAAACGCGTCTCCGGCGGCGTGGGGGCAACTTCCAGGCCGCTGCCGTGCACGCACGCTTACCGTTGCGGGTCACATGGCTTAACATAGCGGTTTGACTGGCGTATGCCCCCAAAAGCGGCCCGGCCGGCCTTTCGGCGTTGCGTTCGCACCATGCAAGGTGCGCAAACCAGCGCTAGTATGCGAGCCGTGCTGCAGCTTTCCTGCCGGTGGACCTTTTTCCAGATGAACAAAAATCCAAAGAATTCTCGTGGCGAGCCTCCCGCTCCGCGTACCTGGGACGCCCGTCTGGCGCGCGCGCTTGTCCGCCCGCTCAAGGACTCCTGGATCACGCCGAACCACTTGACCACCCTGCGGCTCGTGATCGGCCTTGCCGGGGTAGCGTGCCTGATGCAGGGCGGTTTCGCGTGGACCAACTACGGTGCGCTCCTGATCGTGGTGTCCAACTTCGTTGACCACACTGATGGGGAATTGGCGAGAATTAGCGGTAAATCGAGCAAGATAGGCCATTTTTATGACCTGGCGAGCGATGCGCTGATTACCGTCCTGCTCTTCGTGGGTATGGGCGTAGCCATTTCCGGGCAGGCCGCGGCAGACACGATGTCGCCAGTGCTGCAAGGCACGCTGGCGGGCGTGGCAGTGGCGCTGATCTTCTTTCTGCGCATGCGTATCGAAGAGCGTGTGGGGAAAAGCGGGACGAAGCAAGCCTCTGCCGGCGGTTTCGAGACAGAAGACGTGCTTTACCTGCTTCCGCTCGTTACGCTGACCAGTGGCATCGCGCCGTTCCTGATGGCGGCGTCGATCGGCGCTCCCCTGTTCGCGGCCTGGGTCATCGTCGATTACTGGCGTGTGATGCGGCGTCCCCTGCCGGCCACGGCTTCGACGGAGACCTGAGAAACCCGATGAGCGAGCAAGCCAACGACATCACGCTGGACGACCCGTCCCCCGCTGTAGTTCCTTCCTGCCAAAGGCCGGCCGCGGAGCCTGCCGCCGGCGCCATGCTGCCCGACCCCGATGCCGCCGTGGCCGAGCGCACCGCCCGGCTCGACAGCAAGCAGCTGCGCGCCGATTTCGTGCGCCAGGACGCCTTCCTGCACCTGGAGGAATTCCTGGCGCCGGAAGTCACCGCGCAACTGGTGGCCAGCGCCCGCGCGCTGGTGCCGCAGATCAACCGCAATTACCTGCCCGGCCACAAGCAGGGCGGCAGCGTCAGCCGCCACACCATCRACGAGCTCGCGCCGTTTATCGCCGAGCTGTACCGCTCGAAGGCGCTGATCGGCTGGCTGGAGCAGATGTGCGGCGAGAAGCTGCTGCTCTCCCCCGACTCCGATCCCCATGCCTACGCGCTGTACTACTACACGCGCCAGGGCGACCACATTGGCTGGCACTACGACACCTCTTATTACGACGGCCGCCGCTACACGCTGCTGCTGGGCGTGATCGAGGAATCGTCATGCCGCCTGGACTACGAACTGCACACGCGCGACGCGCAAGTGCCCGATGAGCCCGGCTCGGTGCAGACCACGCCCGGGGGGCTGGTGTTCTTCGATGGCGACAAGCTGCGCCACCGCATCACGCCGGCCGGCGCCAACGAAATGCGCGTGTCGCTGACGTTCGAGTACGTGACCGATCCGGGCATGCGCCCGTGGCTGCGCTTCATCTCCAATATGAAGGACGCGGTTGCCTATTTCGGCTTCCGGCAAGTGTTCAAGAGACTGGTGCCGGGCCAGAAGCCCCGCCCATGACCCGTGCTGCCATGCTTTTCCTGTCGATCGGCGCGGCGCTCTTTGTCGCGCTGCTCGCCTGGCAGGGATTTGGCTCCGTCGCGTCGACGTTCATGTCGGCCGGCTGGGGCCTGGTACTGGTCGCCGCGTTCCACCTGCTGCCGCTGGTGCTGGACGCCGGCGCCATCTACGTGTTGTTCGACCGCCGGGCCGGCCACGGCACCATGCGCGACGCGCTGCTGGCGCGCTGGGCCGGCGAGTCCGTCAACAGCCTGCTGCCTGCGGGGCAGATCGGCGGCCCGGTCCTGATGGTGCGCTACCTGGCGCAGCGCGGCACGCGCATGCGCGACGCCGCCGCGGCCATCACGGTGAGCACCACCATGCAGGCGCTGGCGCAGATGGTGTTCGCCTTCATCGGCCYGGCGCTGTTCGGCCTGTATGGCGGGCACGACGCGCTTGCGGACCTGCGCATACCGACCCTGGTCGTCACCGCCGTGCTTGCGCTATGCATAGCGGGTTTCTACGTGGTGCAGAAGCGTGGCCTGTTTGGCCGGGTGCTGCGCCTGCTGTCGAAGGTATTCGGCAAGCGCGACTGGTCGGGGTTGACCATGCGCGCCGATGCCGTGGATGCGGCCGTGCAAGGCATGTACCGCGACCGCCGCAAGGTGGCGTCCACCTTCGCGCTGAGCCTGGTGGGCTGGCTGGTCGGCACGGGCGAGGTCTGGCTGGCCCTGCATTTCCTCGGGCATCCCGTCAGCTGGCTCGACGCCTTGCTGCTGGAGAGCGTGGGGCAGGCGATCCGTGGCGCGGCGTTTGCCATTCCCGGCTCGCTGGGCGCGCAGGAAGGCGGCTACCTGCTGCTGGCGCCCATCGTCGGCCTGCCGCCCGATGCCGCGCTGGCACTGTCCCTGGCAAAGCGCGCCCGCGAGATCGGGCTCGGCGCGCCCGGGCTGCTGTATTTACATTTGAGTGAACGAAAATTCCAACGGCGGCGTGCAGCAGGTGTGCAGCAGGCCGCCGATTGATCGATGGCAATTTGCATGGGTGCGGAGAACGAATGCGAGCAATCATCCTTGCCGCGGGCCTAGGCCTGCGACTTCAGCAACAACCCGGGGAGCAATTCCCCAAGTGCCTGCTGCGTTTTGAGGGCATCACCCTGCTGGAGCGGCATCTGCGCATGCTCGACGCGGCCGGGGTGGACGAGATCGTGCTGGCGCTGGGCTTCCAGCCGGAACACGTCGAGGCCGAACTGGTACGGCTGGGGCGCGACCCCTATCCGGAGATCGTGCTGAACCCGCGTTACGACCTGGGCAGCGTGCTGACCGTGCACACGGTGGCCGATGCGCTCACGCGTGGCGGCGACGTCCTGCTGATGGATGCGGACGTGCTCTACGACGAGCGCATCCTCAGCGCGCTGGTGGCGGGCGGCACCACCAACCGCCTCTTGATCGACCGCGATTTCGAAGCCGGCGACGAACCCGTCAAGCTGTGCCTGAAGAACGGCGTGCCGGTGGAGCTGCGCAAGCAGCTCGCGGTTGGCCTGGAGTACGACACCATTGGCGAGTCGGTCGGTTTCTTCCGCTTTCAGGAGCAGACCGCGCGCCGCCTGGCGCAGATCGTCCAGGGCTATGTCGACAGCGGCCGCTCGAACATGCCGCACGAAGAAGCGGTGCGCGACCTGCTGCTCGAAGGCGGCCACGTATTCGATGTCGCCGATGTGAGCGGCGCACCGTGGATCGAGATCGATTTCCCGAACGACGTGGCGCGCGCGCGCGACGAAGTCCTGCCCGAACTTCAGCCGATTGTGGGAGTAGCACAGTGAACGCGATTGACCCGATTTTCTCGACTGCCTCGCGCAGCGCCCGGCTGCGCCAGATGATTGTTGGCAACGAGCTGGAATTCATGATGGAAGCTCACAACGGGCTGTCCGCGCGCATCGTGCGCGAGGCCGGATTCAAGGCCATCTGGGGTTCGGGCCTGGCGATCTCCGCCCAGTACGGCGTGCGCGACAACAACGAAGCCAGCTGGACCCAGGTGGTCGACACGCTGGAGTTCATGGCCGACGCCAGCGACCTGCCGATCCTGCTGGACGGCGACACCGGCTATGGCAATTTCAACAATGTGCGCCGCCTGGTGCGCAAGCTCGAGCAGCGCGGCATTGCCGGCGTGTGCATCGAGGACAAGCAGTTTCCCAAGACCAACAGCTTCATCGACGGCGAGCGCCAGCCGCTGGCCGAGATCGATGAGTTCTGCGGCAAGATCAAGGCCGGCAAGGATTCGCAGTCGGACGACAACTTCTCCATCGTCGCCCGCGTGGAAGCCCTGATCGCAGGCTGGGGCATGGACGAAGCCCTGCGTCGCGCCGAGGCCTATCGCCAGGCCGGTGCCGATGCCATCCTGATCCACAGCAAGCTGTCGCGCCCGGACGAGATCCTGCAGTTCGCGCGCGAGTGGGCCGGCCGAGGCCCGCTGGTGATCGTGCCGACCAAGTACTACAGCACCCCGACCGAAGCCTTCCGCAAGGCCGGCATCAGCGTGGTGATCTGGGCCAACCACCTGATCCGCGTGGCGGCATCCTCGATGCAGGCCGTGGCCAAGGAAATCCACGACAGCGAGACGCTGGTCAACGTGGAAGACCGCATTGCCACCGTCAACGAGATCTTCCGCCTGCAGGACGCCGACGAATACTCGACCGCCGAGAAGATCTACCTKTCCGGCTCGCAAGCGCCGGGCGCGGCGGTGGTGCTGGCGGCCGGCCGCGGCACGGGCCTGGAGCCCCTCACCGAGGACCGTCCCAAGGTCATGCTGCCCGTGGCCGGCAAGCCTTTGCTGCGCTGGCTGGTGGACGCGTTCAAGAAGCAGTCGATCAACGACATCACCGTGGTGGGCGGCTATCAGGCCAAGGCCATCGACACGGCTGGCATCAAGCTGGTGGTCAACGAGCAGTACGCCCAGACCGGAGAACTGGCCTCGCTGGCGTGCGCCGTCGACGGCTTGCAGACGGATACCGTGATCGCTTATGGCGACCTGCTGTTCCGCAGTTATATCCTGCGCGACCTGCTGGAGAGCGACGCGCCGTTCAGCGTGGTGGTGGACTCGTCGTTGACCACSGAGTCGAACCAGAGCGTGCGCGAYTTCGCCTATTGCTCCGCGKCSGACGACCGCGACCTGTTCGGCCAGAAGATCCTGCTGCGCCATGTGTCGAGCAAGGGCCAGGAGCCGGGCGCCGCCCAAGCCCAGGCGCCGCACGGCCGCTGGATCGGCCTGCTGAACGTGCGCGGCGAGGGCCGCGTGCGCCTGCAGAAGCTGGTTGCCGAACTGCGCAAGCGCGACGACTTCAACACGCTGGACATGCCCGCGCTGCTCAACGCGCTGGTCGAAGCCGGCGAAGAGATCGAAGTGAAGTATGTGCACGGCCACTGGCGCGGCGTGAACGACCTCGACGACTTCCGCCGCGCGGGCGATTTCGCGCATACGCAGACCCCGTTCGCGGTCGGCGGCACGGACGCCGAGGAAGCCCGATGATCGAAGCGGCACAGTTTGTCGAGGCCGCGCGTGCACGCGGCTTCGACTGGTATGCCGGGGTGCCCTGCTCGTATCTCACGCCGTTCATCAACTACGTGATGCAGGATCCGTCGCTGCACTACGTGTCGGCGGCGAACGAAGGCGATGCGGTGGCGCTGATCGCCGGCGTGACGCTGGGCGCGCAGGGCGGCCGCCGTGGCGTCACCATGATGCAGAACTCCGGCCTGGGCAATGCGGTCAGTCCGCTGACCTCGCTCACGTGGACGTTTCGCCTGCCGCAGTTGCTGATCGTGACCTGGCGCGGGCAGCCGGGCGTGGCTGACGAGCCGCAGCACGCGCTGATGGGCCCGGTCACCCCGGCGATGCTCGACACCATGGAAATCCCGTGGGAAACCTTCCCGACCGACCCGGCCGAGGTTGGCCCGGCGCTGGATCGCGCGGTGGCGCATATGGATGCCACGGGCCGTCCGTACGCGCTGGTGATGCAAAAGGGCAGCGTCGCGCCGTATGCACTGAAGCAGCAGGAGCGGCCCACGCCGCGCCCCAGGTGCATGCCGCGCTCGGGCGTGCAGGGCGCATCGCGCGATGGCCTGCCTACGCGCCGCGACGCGCTCCAACGCGTGATCGCGCATACGCCAATGGACAAGACCGTGGTGCTGGCATCGACCGGCTTCTGCGGGCGTGAGCTTTATGCGCTCGACGACCGTGCCAACCAGCTCTACATGGTGGGCTCGATGGGCTGCCTCACGCCCTTCGCGCTAGGCCTTGCGCTCGCGCGTCCGGACCTCAACGTGGTCGCCGTGGACGGCGATGGTGCGGCGCTCATGCGCATGGGCGTGTTCGCCACGCTCGGCGCCTATGGCCCGGGCAACCTCACGCATGTGCTGCTCGACAACGGCGCCCATGACTCCACCGGCGGACAGGCGACCGTGTCRCACCAAGTCTCGTTTGCCGGCGTGGCGTCCGCCTGCGGCTACGCGTCGGCGGCCGAGGGCGACCAGCTCGACCTGCTCGACCAGACGCTCACGGCCGCGCCGGCGAGCACCGCCGGCCCGCGCTTTGTCGCGCTGACGATCAGCGCCGGCACGCCGGACGGCCTGCCGCGCCCGACCATCACCCCGGTCGATGTGAAGACGCGCCTGGCGCGACACATCGGTGCCGACCAAGGAGGGAAGTAAATGCTGCTACTCAATCCGGGCCCCGTTACCCTGTCGGAACGTGTCCGCCAAAGCTTGCTGCAGCCCGATCTGTGCCACCGCGAAAGCGAGTTCTTTGACCTGCAGGACGAAGCCCGCGCACGCCTGCTGGACATCTACGAACTGGATCCCGCCGAGTGGGCCGCGGTCCTGATGACCGGTTCCGGCACGGCGGCGGTGGAGAGCATGATCGCCGCGCTGGTGCCCGAGCAAGGCAAGCTGCTGATCGTCCAGAACGGTGTGTACGGCGAGCGCATTACGCAAATTGCCACGCAGTACCGCATCGCCCATGAGGTCGTTGCGCACGACTGGATGCAGGCGCCCGATCTTGCCCGCATTGCCGCCGCGCTCGACGCGGACCGCGCGATCACGCACGTGGCGGTGATCCATCATGAAACCACCACCGGCCGCCTGAACGACCTCCAGGCACTGGACGCACTGTGCCGCGCGCGGGACGTGCGCCTGCTGGTGGATGGCGTGAGCAGCTTCGGCGCCGAGGCGATCGATTTCGGCGGCAGCATCGCCGCAGTGGCGGCCACGGCCAACAAGTGCCTGCATGGCGTGCCGGGCGCATCGTTCGTTATTGTGCGGCGCAGCGCGCTGGAGCAAGCCGCCAGCCGGACGTACTACCTGGATCTCGGGCGCCTCGCGCGCTTGCAGGACCAGCGCAATACACCGTTCACGCCGTCGGTGCATGCCTATTACGCGCTGGTGGAAGCGCTGCGCGAACTGGCAGAAGAGGGTGGCTGGCGCGCCCGCCATGCGCGCTATGCGGCCCTTGCGGAGCGCGCGCGCGCCGGGCTTGAGGCCCTGGGCATGCCGGCCCTGTGGCCGTCGGACCAGTCCTCGGTGGTGCTGCGGGCCTACCGCTTGCCAGCCGGCCTGTCGTATCCCCAGCTGCACGACGGCCTGAAGGAGCGCGGGTTTGTCATCTATGCGGGGCAGGGCGGGCTGTCGGCCGAGTTGTTCCGCATTTCCACGATGGGCAATATCCAGATGGATGACATCGAGCGCTTGTTGCAGGGTTTCAAGGCGCTGACGCAGTAAGTGCCTGTTGGCCGGTGCGCGGTGCGCGCCGGCCGCTGTCGTTTTCGTCATTTTATTTTTGGCGGCAAGGCACTAGCATTAGGCAAGAGATACCGGTACCCCGGGTCCCCGGGGCGGCCGCATCTTGTTCGTGGAGGATCATTGCGATGCCTCGCCGTTTCCGTCTTCGCTTTGCCCGTGCGGGTTACAACGCCGCCGTGCTCGCGGTTTCCGCCGGCTTTATCTTCATCTTTGTCCTTGGCGCATCCTTGCCCATCACCGCGCCGGCCGCGACACCTGGCGAGAGTCCCACAGCCGCGAGCGTTGACCGGTCCTCCCCGGACCGCATGGTCCGCGCCGCCGTCGAAGGCGTACTCACCAC
>NZ_JBFTSF010000114.1:0-31031 GCF_056399905.1 Cupriavidus sp. 01L46 | reverse complement strand
GATCAGAAGCGATAACGCACGTAACCCGTGTAAAAACCGCTGCCCGGATTGGGCTGCTTGATACCGGCGTTGGAGACGTGCTGGTAGCGGAAGCCGGCTTCGTACGCGGTCTTGGGGCCAAAGGCCATGCCCACGCCGATCATGTCGGAGAACTGGAACAGGCTGCCGGAGCGGTGCTCGTCAGAGGTGGCCTTATGGCTCATCATGCGCACGCCGACGGAGGCCTCCAGGAAAGGCACCAGCGAGCCGCCGCGCTTTTCCACGCGCAGGATCGGCGAGAAGCCGAATTCGGTCACATTCTGGTGATTGGTGCCGCTGCGGGCGTTCCATTCGGCCAGTTCGGCCTCCCACTGCAGCTTGGCCAGCCAGCCTTGCGGGTTGCCCCAGGCAAAGCCGGAGTCCCAGTTCACGCCAACTTCGTACTTGTTGAGGTTGTGGCCGGGATCGCGGCCAAAGGCCACGTGCACCCCCGGATCGGCTTGCGCGGCGGCGCATGCGCCGAGGGCAGCCATGGCGCCAAGCGCCTTGATACGTGTTGCAAGCCGGCGGGCAAGGCCGGCGTTCTTCTTATCGATGGTCATGTGCATGGTGGGTGGTAATTACCGCGAAGAATGACAAGTCCTAGCGAAAACCTTGCCACCTCCCAGCGGCAAAGCCGACCACCCGTACTCAGGACCAGAGGCGTTCCACCACCCAGCCCGCGGTCACGCAGATCGCGAGCCAGGCGCTCAGGCACCCGGCAATAAATCGGTAAGTCATGGTCAATTTCCGCAACAATCGCTTAGGGACAAGCGAATCATTACGGAATTATACATCCGTTCATGAATGTATGTTGAGGCCGGAGAAATCGGGCTAGGGCTCAACGTATCGGTGAGCGATTATGCACCTCCGGGACAGCACATGCTTGCGGCACCGCAGGAGCTGTTGCCACGCCGCGTCAATCCCCCAGCGCCACGGCGCTTTGGCCCATGACCGCGGCGAAATCCATTGCCGGCATCGGCCGGCCTAGCAGGTAGCCCTGCGCCGCGTCGCAGCCCTCCTCGGCCAGCAAGCGTTGCTGGACGTGGGTCTCCACACCTTCCGCCAGGGTTCTCATGCCCAGCGAGCGCGCCAGCGCGATGACCCCGCGAATGACCGCCAGGGCCTCGGGTGCAGTACCGAGGACCGCAACGAATGATCTGTCGATCTTGAGTGTCGCAACCGGCAGGCGCGTCAGGTAGGCCAGGCTCGAGTAACCGGAGCCGAAATCGTCCAGCGAGGCGCTGATGCCGCAGCGCCGGAGCTCGTCGAGCGCCGCCGCAGCGCTGTCGAGGTCGGTCATCAGGGTGTCCTCGGTGACTTCCACGTCCAGCAGCCCGCATGGCACCTCGTGCTCGCGTGCGAGGTCCGCCAGCAAGCCAGCCAGCCCCGGCATGACCAGCTGCCGCGCCGACAGGTTGAGCGAGATCCTGGGCACCGCCAGGCCAACACGCCGCCAGGCCGCTATCTGGCGGCACACGGCGCGCATGACCCACAGCCCCACCGCCGGCTCCAGCGGCGACTCCAGCAGCACATCGAGAAAGGCGGCAGGAGGCAGCAGGCCGCGCGTTGGGTGCTGCCAGCGCAGCAACGCTTCCGCGCCCGCCAGCCTGCCATCGGGCAGCGACCACTGCGGCTGGAAGTGAAGCACCAGATGGTCGTCTGCCATCGCGGCATGCAGGTCGGCGCGCAGCTGCAGGCGCTGCCGCAAGCCTTGGGCGAGGTCCAGGTGGAAGACGCGGAACTGGAAACGCCCCGCGGCCTTGGCCGCATACATGGCGGCATCGGCGTGGTTCAACAGGGTGTCGGCGGTGTCGCCAGCCTCAGGCCACTGTGCGATCCCTGCGCTGGCACCCAGCAGCAGCGTGTGGCCGTCCACCTGGAACGGCTGCGACACGCCGGCCAGGATGGTGCCGGCAAAGCGCTCGGCCTGTCCCGGCCGCGCGTCGCGCAGAATGAACACGAACTCGTCACCACCGACGCGCGCGACAAAAGCCGAAGGTGCCAGCAGCGCGCGAAAGCGTTCGGCGACCTTGCACAGCAACGTGTCGCCCACCGCATGGCCAAAGGCATCGTTGACTTCCTTGAAGCGGTCGAGATCGACGAACAGCACCACCACCCCGCCCGCTTGCGGTGCTTGCGCCTGCATGCCGGCCGGCAGCATAGCCGCCTGGGCTTCTGCTGCTTGTTCTGCTGCTTGTTCTCCCGCCTGCGCCACCGCGCGCGCCAGCACCTGCGTGCAGCGCCGGCGGTTCGGCAAGCCGGTCAGGTAGTCGTGATCGGCATGGTATTCCAGCTGTGCCGACTGCTGCCGCTCGCGGCTGACGTCGCGAAAGAGCACGGTAAGGCCGTTCGCATCGGGAAAGGCGCGCGCTTCGAACCAGCATGCCAGCGGGGCATAGTAGGCGGTGCAGGTGCATGATGCGCCGCTGGCAGCGGCCTCATGAAACGTCCGGTCATATGCCGAGCCAATCAGGTCCGGATAGCACTCCCAGATGCCTCGCCCGTCGAGATCCGTACGCCTGCGCTTGAGCAAGCGCTCCATGGTCTGGTTGACGTAGGCGAATCGCCACTCGCGGTCGAGCGACATGACGCCATCCGTGATGCGATCGAGCATCGCGCCAAGATGCGTGGGCAACGCCCCGGCGGGCGGCGTGTTCGCGGGATTGGCATGGCAGGGCAAAAATGGCGCGCGCTGGGGAGAGTCGTCCATGTCGAGGGGGGGCATCCGAGCACCGCATGCATCACGGTGGACAAGGCGGCAGGTGGCAGGCGTCGGCCGCATTTTATCCTCGAACGCCCCGCGCCGGTATGCCGGCGCGCGCCTTCGGCCCAAGGATTGCGCGCCGGTGCCAGCCACGATGCCCCCCGGCCACATACGGCTTCCCCCCGCTATCCYCCTGCTATCCCCACTACCCCCCGCTTGCCGCCGGCATCACGCCACGGTTGCGTAATCCAGTGTCTTTGGCGTCTTCACGATGACCTCCGGGCGCTCACCCACCACGACCGTATCGTCGAGCCGGAAGCCGCCCAGCCCATAGACATAGATGCCCGGCTCGGCCGAGTAGACCTCGCCGCCCAGCAGCGTGCGCGTATTGAAGGCCATGTCCTCCGGATACTCGTGCAGCATCAGCCCGACCGCGTGGCCGGTGCGGTGGAAGATGTACTCGCCCAGCCCCGCGCGCTCGATCACGGCTTGCGCGGCGGCGTCCATGTCGCAGACGCGCCGGCCGGTCGCCGCGGCCGCCACCGCCGCATCGGTGGCCTCCGCGGCAACCTGGTAGCAGCGTGCCTGGCGCGCATCCGGCTTGCCGCAGAACCACGTGCGCTCGTTCTCCACGTAGTAGCCATTGAGGCGCGGCAGGATCAGGTTGACGACGGTGTCTCCAGCCGCGATGCGCGCGCCGCACGCGGCGCCGTCGCCATGCGGCGAGGCCGAGGCCGGTCCCGTCAGCGTCCAGCATTTGAGGATATCGAAATCCTCGCCGGGAAAGCGGCGCGCGGCCTCCTCCACCATCAGCGCCGACATGGCATGGTCCAGTTCCTGCACCAGCCGCCCCGGCCGAATGTTCTCGCGGTAGCGGTCCTGCACCCAGTCCGTCAGGCTCCCAAGCTCGCGCATCACCTGCAGCTCTTCCGCATGCTTGACCCAGCGCATGGCGCGCATTTCCGCCATGGCCGGGCGCAGCGCGAGCTCCGGCAGGTAGCGCTGTGCCGCCGCGAGAATCGGGTGGGCCACGTCCACGGCAATGCGCGAGCCGCCCAGCCCGTGCGACGCCAGCAGCGACGCCACCACCTCGGGCAACTGCGGCGCCAGCGCCAGCCGCTGCGACACGCGCGGATGCTCGGCGTAGTACGTCACGTCGCGCAGCCAGACCTTATCCTTCTCCGTGCACAGGCGCATGTGGTTGGTGGACAGCTCGTTCATCACGGCGAAGGGTTCGCCGTTGCGCGGCACGAACACGAAAACGGGGCGCTCCCACGGCCAGACATCCAGCTGGAAATTGGTGGCGAACTGGAAGAAGTCCGGCGTGCTGAACACCAGCGCGTCAACGCGGATGCGGTCCATCAGCGCGTGCATCATCGCCAGGCGATAGTCGCGCACGGCGGTCGTGATCTGGGGCATGTCTAGTCTCCTTGGTTCCTTGAATCCTTGGTAGTGGCTGCAGGCGGGTGCAGGCGGGTGCAGGCAGATCCGGCCGGGATCAGAGGGCGATGCCGAGCTTGCGGATCATGGGGCCCCAGGCCTGCGCGTCGCGCCGCATATAGCGCGCCACCTCGGCCGGCGGTCCCTTGATCGGGTCGAGGAACTGGTTGGCCAGCTTGTCCTTGAATGCCGGCTCGTCCATGGCTGCATTGATGTCGGCGTTGATCTTCTGCACCAGCGCCGCCGGCGTGCCGGTCTTTGCGACGATGGCGTACCAGCCCGGCACCGCCACGTCGTAGCCAAGCTCCTTGAACGTCGGCACATCGGGCAGCGCGGCCAGGCGCCGCTCGCCGGTCACGGCCAGCGCCACCAGTTTCTTGCCGGCGATATAGGGCTGCACGCCCGCCACCACATTCATCATGGCCGGCGTCTCGCCCGACATCAGGCTGGTCGAGCCGCCGGCGCCGTTGAACGGCACATGCTGCAGCTTGACGCCTGCGCGCTCGGCCACCAGCTCCATGGCCAGGTGCGTGGAGTTGCCGATGCCGCCGGAGGCGTAGCTGATGCCGCCCGGCCGCGCCTTGGCGAGCCGCACAAATTCGGCAAAGCTGGTGGCGTGCATCGCCGGCGCAACCACTAGCACGAACGGCGAGTTGGCCAGCATCGCCACGCCGGTCAGGTCGCGTTGCGGCACATAGGGCAACGTGGGGTAGAGGAAGGGATTGAAGGCCAGGTTGGACACGCCCGCGAAAAACAGGGTGTAGCCATCGGCCGGCTGCTGCAGCACATAGTTGATGGCCAGCACACCATTGGCGCCGGGCTTGTTTTCCACAACAACGCTGCGTCCCCAGCGCTTGCCCAGCGTTTCGGCCAGCGCGCGCGCGAGCACATCGTTGCCCGTGCCGCCGGCCTGCGGCACGACCAGCCTGACCGGGCGCTGCGGCCAGTCCTGCGCCCAGCCGGCGGCACCGCATGCCATGCCCGCCACGGCGAGCGCGGCGCTTAGTATCAGTGTGCGTCTGTTCACTTCGATCTCCTCTCGAATCCCCTTGAGCGGCACCCTCGCATCGCGGTGCATCCGGTTTACTGTACCATGTGGTACACGGAGAGGAAAAAAATTTTCGAGGCTGCGGCGCCGATGCCGGCGCCGCGCACGGATCAGGCTTCGGGTTCGGATTTCGCGCCCGGGGCCCTGGGCGCATTCAGCATGCGCGCGAAGTATTTCAGCGCGGCAGTGGTGCCCTTGCGATCACCCGTGGTGACAAGATCCAGCAACAGGCCACGCACGGTGGCCACCTCGATGCGAGCCCGCAGCTTCGCCTCGCTCGTGCTCAATCCAAGCTGCTTGTGAAAGCGCTCGGTCAGCGCGCCGGTCCAGCTGCCTATCACATCGTCGAGGAACACCTGGAAGCGTTCGCGATCGCGAATGGCGCGGCCGTAGATCTCGAACAGCAACTGGATGATGGGCAGGTAGTTGTCCGCCGAGTAGCGCGCCCAGGCTACCTCCAGCGCCTGTGCGGGATCGGACTCGCTGGCGGCCAGGCTGGCGCGCGCATCCAGCTCGGCATGGCGGATGCGGCGCAGCACCGCCTCCCAGAACTGGTCCGCCGAGCCGAAGTAGTAGATCAGCATGCGGTGGCTGGTGCCGAGCGCCTCGGCGATATGGCGCAGCGACAAGTCGCCGATGCCGTGCTCCAGCACGTGGTTGACGGCGCCGTCGAGCAACTGGATGGCCTGGTCGCTGGCAGCGCGGCCTTGCGCAAGCCTATCGGGCCTATCGGGCGTTTCGGTGGCAACGGCGGGATTCTTGCGGGGCGGCATGGGCTGGGGAAAGCGTTCGGTTGGGCACGGGGGCGAAGACAGCGAGTGTAAGCCAGCCCGGCTCGCAGTGCATTCGCCCGTTGCGTCCTTAACCTGCGCCCAGCAGGAAGGGCAGCGTATCGTCCAGCAGCAGCTCCGGTATTTCCTCGGCCATGTAGTGCCCGCACGGCAGGCTCTTGCCGCTCACGTTGCTCGCCACCTTGCGCCACTCTTCCAGCGGCGCGAAGCAGCGGCCTACCGCGCCCTGCTCGCCCCACAGCGCCAGCATCTCGCACCGGACCTTGCGCCCGGCGGCCAGGTCGGCACGGTCGTGCTCGAGATCGATCGACGCGCTGGCACGATAGTCCTCGCACAGCCCGTGCGCCGCGCCCGGCAGGCGCAGGCAACGCAGGTACTCCGCCATGGYCGCCTCGGTAAACGGCGCCAGGCCGGCGCTGCGGCTGCCCATGGTGCTGCGCAGGTAGAGCGCCGGATCGGCCTCGATCAGCGTCTCGGGAAACGGCGCGGGCCGGATCAGGAAGAACCAGTGGTAGTAGGCCAGCGCGAACTGCAGGTTGGTCTGTTCATACATCGCCAGCGTGGGCGCGATATCCAGCGTGACCAGCCGCTGCACGGCATCCGGATGATCCACCGCCATGCGGTGCGCCACGCGAGCGCCGCGGTCGTGCGCCATCACCAGGAAGCGCTCGAAGCCCAGCGCGCGCATCGCCGTGACCTGGTCCTGCGCCATGCTGCGCTTGCTGTAGTTGGCGTGATCCGGCAGGCCGGCGGGCTTGCCACTATCGCCGTAGCCGCGCAGGTCGGTGGCAACCACCGTGAAATGCCGCGCCAGCGTGGCGGCCACCTTGTGCCAGATCACATGCGTTTGCGGATGGCCATGCAGCAGCAGCAAGGCCGGGCCCTGGCCGCCGACGACAGCGTGGATCTCGACGTCGCCACATGGAATGCGATGTTGGGTGAACCCTTCGAACACGTTCAGTCCTCCTTCAGGCGGACAGCCGCGCCATGGTCTTGGCGGCGACGTCCTGCAGCCAGGGCTGCGACTGGTGATGGCGCCGCGCGAACGCGGCGATTTGCGGCGACTGTGCCAGCGTTGCGCCGATCATGTCCAGCCCCTGGCGGAACATGGTGCGGTGGCGCTCGGCCAGCATGAAGGCAAAGCGCAGTGCGCCGGCGCTCACCGACATCGCCGCGAGGTCGATCTCGATCCGCGCGGGCACACCGCCCGACACCGCGGCCATCAGCGCATCCACCTCGGCCTGCGGCAACATCACCAGCAGCAGCCGGTTGTTGATCGCGTTCGAGTAAAAGATCTCGCCAAAGCTGGGCGCGATCACCGCGCGGATGCCGTATTGCTGCAGCCCCCAGACGGCGTGCTCGCGGCTCGAGCCACAGCCAAAGTTCGGGCCGGCCACCAGCACGCCCRCGCCCTGGTACCGCGGCTGGTTGAGCGCGAACTCCGGGCGCGCAACGCCTTGCGCGTCGAAGCGCATATCGTAGAACAGGCCACGGTCCAGCCCCGCCTTGTCGATGATGCGCAGGAACTGCTTGGGCATGATCTGGTCGGTGTCGAGGTTGCCGATGGGCAGCGGCGCGCCAAGCGCGGCGATCAGGTCGGAATCGTAGTCAGGCATGGCATCAGGCATTGGTTTGCTCCAGGCGGCGCGCATCGGTGATGCAGCCGGTCAGCGCCGCCGCGGCGGCCATGGCGGGGCTCATCAGGTGGGTGCGCCCGGCGCGCCCCTGGCGTCCCTCGAAATTGCGGTTGGTGGTGGAGGCGCAGCGCTCGCCCGGCGCGAGTACGTCGTCGTTCATGGCCAGGCACATCGAGCAGCCCGGCTTGCGCCATTCGAAGCCGGCGTCCAGCAGCACCTGCGCAATGCCTTCGTCCTCGGCCTGCTGGCGCACCGCGCCAGAGCCCGGCACCACCATCGCGCGCACGCCTTCGGCCACCTTGCGCCCGCGCACAATGGCGGCCACGGCGCGCAGGTCTTCGATGCGGCCATTGGTGCAGGAACCGATGAACACGCGCTGCACCGGCAGCCCTTCGAGCGTGGCGCCCGCCTGCAGGCCGATGTRGTCCAGCGCCTTGGCGGCGGCGCTGCGCGCCGTGTCGTCGACGGCATCCTCCACCGGCGGCACGCGCGCATCGATGGGGATCGCCTGATCGGGGCTGGTGCCCCAGCTCACATACGGCGCCACGCTGCCGGCGTCGAACACCAGTTCGCTGTCGAACCTGGCATCCGCATCGGAGTGAAGCGCGCGCCAGCAGGCCAGCGCGCGCTCGCGCAGGGTGGCATCGATATCGGCGGCGCGGGCCAGCACGTATTCGAAGGCCGCCGCATCCGGCGCGATCAGCGCGCCACGCGCGCCGGCTTCCACCGTCATGTTGCACAAGGTCATGCGCGCCTCGATCGACAATGCGGCAATGGCGCTGCCTGTGAACTCCACCACATAGCCACGCGCGCCCTGCGCGCTGATGCGGCTGATGATATGCAGGATCAGGTCCTTCGCGGTGGCGCCACGCGGCAGCACGCCGTCCACGCGGATGCGCATGTCCATCGCCACGCGGTACACCAGCGTCTGCGTGGCCAGCACGTGCTCCACCTCGGACGTGCCGATGCCAAAGCCAAGCGCGCCCAGCGCGCCATAGGTGGTGGTGTGGCTGTCGCCGCACAGCACCACCATGCCCGGCCGGATCATGCCGTGCTCGGGCGCGATCACGTGCTCGATGCCCTGCAGCGCGTCATCGGTATCGAACAGCGGGATGCCGTGCTTGACGCAGTTGCGCTTGAGGTTGCGCGCCTGCAGCGCCGAGGCGGGATCCTGGATGCGGCGCGGGCTTTCGGCGTGGGTGGGGATGATGTGGTCCACCACCGCCACCTGCTGGCCCGGCGACGGCACGCCCCGGCCCTGCGCGGCCAGCCCGGCGAAGGCCTGCGGGCTGGTGTATTCGTTCATCAGGTGCAGATCCGCGTAGAGCAGCACGTGGTCGGCATCGAGCGCGGCCACGGTGTGCGAATCCACCAGCTTGCGATAGAAGGTAAGGCCTGACATGGGACTCTGTTTGAAGTAAGTTGTAAGTCAAAAATGGCACACGGCGGCAGGCGCCGCGCTTACTCCGGCGTGATGCCGGCCTGCTTGATCTGCGCGGCCCAGCGCTTGATTTCCTTGTGCAGCATGGTGTCGGCCTGGGACGGGCTCATGGTGAGCGGCTCGAAGCCTTCCTTGAGCAGGCGCGCCTTGATCTCCGGCGCGGCCAGTGCCTGGTTCAGCGTCTGGTTCAGTTTTGCGATCACCTCCTTGGGCGTGCCGGCCGGCGCGCTGACGATGAACCAGGTCTCGAACGCGTAGTTGGGCAGGCCCGCCTCGGCAATGGTGGGCACATTGGGTAGCAGCGGCGAGCGCTTGGGCCCGGTCACCGCCAGCGCGCGCAGCTTGCCGGCCTGCACCTGCGGCAGCGCGGCGGAGAGCACCGGGAAGCTGAGCTGCACCTGGCCGGCGATGGTATCGACCATGGCCGGGCCACCGCCTTTGTACGGCACGTGCAGGATGGCCGTGCCGGATTCCGACTTGAACAACTCCGCCGCCATATGGAAGGTGCTGCCGGTGCCCGCCGAGCCAAAGCTCAACTGCCCGGGGCGGCTCTTGGCCAGCGCAATCAGTTCCTTCACATTCTTGGCCGGCAGGCTGTTGGTCACCACCAGCACATGCTGCGAGGTGCCCATGGTGCCAACCGACGCCAGGTCGCGCTCGGTGTCGAACGGCAGCCTGGCGAACAGCGACGGATTCACCGCCAGCGCCACGTTGTTGATGGCCAGCGTATAGCCGTCGGGCTTGGCCTTGGCGGCCTGGTCCATGCCGATATTGCCCGAGGCGCCCGCGCGGTTGTCCGCCACCACAGGCTGGCCGAGTTGCCGGCCCCACGCTTCGGTGACCAGCCGCGCGGCGATGTCGACGCTGCCGCCCGGGGCGAACGGCACGATCAGGCGAATCGGGCGCGCGGGAAACGTCTCGGCTCGCGCCGCCGCCGGCATGAGCGCAACTGACAAGGCGGCAGCGCTCARGGCGAGCGGCGTCCGGCAGATCCGGCAGATCCGGCGGGCGATGGCGGTAAGGCGGTTCATGTGGGGTCTCCTGGGTGGCAGGCTGGCTGCAAGGGAACGCCCCCGGCGCCGCCGCGCTTATTCAGATTTGAGATGCCAGTTTAACCATTGAACCCATCGCTATAATTTCATCCATAGACTTTCATTCAGTCGCTTAATTCACCAATCAGGCCTCGGATCGCATCGTGGACAACTTCTCCGACCTCGCCTTCTTCGTCACCCTGGTCAAGCGCGGCAGCCTGGCCGGCGCGGCCCAGCAGTTCGGCATCACGCCGTCGGCCGCCAGCAAGCGGCTGATGGCGCTGGAAACGCGGCTCGGCGTGCGCCTGCTCAACCGCACCACGCGCCGGCTGAGCGTGACGCAGGAGGGCGAGGCCTACCTGGCGCAGGGCGCGCGCATCCTGGCCGAGCTGGAGGAACTGGAGCAAGGGCTTGGCGGCAGCCGGGTGGCGCCGCGCGGGCTGCTGCGGGTCAATGCCACGCTGGGCTTCGGCAGGCGCCACGTGGCGCCGGCGGTGGGCGCCTTCCTGCTGGCCTGCCCGGAGGTTGAGGTGCAGCTGGAACTCACGGACCGGCCGCTGAACCTGGCCGAGGCGGGCTTCGACGTCGGCATCCGCGTGGGCGATTTGCCCGATGCGCGCCTCACCGCCCGGCCCATCGCGCACAACCGCCGCCTGCTATGTGCCGCGCCGCGCTACCTGGCCAGCCACGGCGAGCCGGCGTCGCCGCGCGAGCTGCAGCAGCACCGCTGCATCGTGATCCGGGAGAGCGACGCCACCTACGGCACCTGGCACCTGCGCTCGGCCAGCCGCCAGGAAACCGTGAAGGTACGCGGGCCGGCCAGCACCAACGATGGCGAAGTGGCCCTCGGCTGGGCCTTGCAGGGCCACGGCATCTTGATGCGCTCGGAATGGGAGGTGGCGCCGATGCTCCGCTCCGGGCGGCTGCGCCAGGTGCTGCCCGACTGGGAAACGCCGCCAGCCGATGTGTTCGCGGTATTCCTTACGCGCGACCACCTCACGGCCAAGGTGCGCGCGTTCGTGGACTTCTTGGCGGAACACTTCGCGGCCCACCGCATGGCGGGCGCGCCCTATAGTGGCTGGTAGCCGTTCAGGCCATGCCGCGCAGGAACACCAGCGCCAGCCCGGCGGCGCCGCAAGCAAGGATGACCGGGATCACGCCGGCCTTGAAGCGGAACAACGCCACCGCCGCGGCCAGTCCGATCAGCGCATGATGAGCGGGCCGGGCGTGGTTTCGCCCAGCGCCAGGCCGTCGATCATCTGCGGCGCGCTGAGCCAGTGGTAGTGCGCCACCGCGCCCTGGTTGACATAGGGCAGCACCGCATAGGCACCGCCAAAGGTCATCAGCGCGGCCTTGGTGAAGAACCAGCCCATTTGCGTGAGCGTGCCCTGCCAGCCGTAGCGCCAGGCCAGCGCGCCCAGCGCCAGCCCCCAGATCGCGAGGAACACCGCCAGCACCAGCCCGAAGCGCTTCCAGGTAAAGATCGCATGCGGCGGCGTGGGTGTGTGGTCGTCCAGCAGCGCGGGGCCAAAGCCGGCCTTGCCAGCGCTGTGCCCGCCCCCGCTGGCAAAGCGCGCCGGCGCAAGCCGGCCGCCCGCGTAGCCGATCAAGGCCGCGGCCAGCACGATGACCGGGAACGGTAATTCCAGCGCGAAGATGCCGACGAACGATGCCGCCGCGATCGCCCACAGCCAGCTGTTCTTCAGCGCCCGAGAGCCGATGCGCCACGCCGCCGACATCACGATGGCCGTCACCGCCGGCTTGATGCCGTACAGCACCCCCGCCACCGCCGGCACCTCGCCAAAGCGCATGTAGATCCACGACAGCAGCATCAGGATCAGCAACGACGGCAGCACGAACAGGCCGCCCGCGATCACCCCGCCCCAGGTGCGGTGCATCAGCCAGCCGATATACGTTGCCAGTTGCTGCGCCTCCGGCCCGGGCAGCACCATGCAGTAGTTAAGCGCGTGCAGGAAACGGCTCTCGGAGATCCAGCGGCGCCGCTCGACCAGGTCCTCGTGCATGATGGCGATCTGCCCCGCCGGGCCGCCAAAGCTGATGAAGCCCAGCTTGAGCCAGTACCAGAATGCCTGGCGCAAGGTGATGGCGGCCGGGGCGGCAGTGTCTGGCGTGGTGGTCGTAGCTTGCATGGGAGCCGATGTGKGAATGGTGGCCAGCGCGGGCTGGGCGCCTAAAGATAGCAGAGGCTTGTGTCAGCAAGCTGCCAATCACCCACACGGCCGCATGGATGGTACGGCCCGCGATCATGACGGCGCATGCGATGGGCCGGCGATCGGACTAGATCCGCCGCGCAAACGCTTGAAGCACGGTTGCCAACGCAATAGCCTCCTCCGCCGAGAGCTCCACGGGGTCATCGTGTCTGGCAACCACCTTGATCTGGATGGACGAATCTTGCTCGATCCAGATCCTTATCGAACCATCGCTTGACTCGAAGTAGTCTTCATCTGACGTCTTATGCACAACCACTCATCCTTGTTGCTAAAGCAGCCGGCTCACATCTCGTCCACCGCGGTGGTCGCCGTCACCACGCCCGCCTCTTTCTCCATCGAGAACCGATCCCGCGTGGTGACGTAGAAGCTGGCCCCGAATCGTCCCACCGGAAAGTAGTTCTGCAGCCGCACGCGCCAGGCCTGCGCGTCGATCAGCTCGTCGCGCGCATGCAGCCGCAGCACGCGGCCTATGAAAATCTGGGCGGGCACTGAACCCGGGGGCGAACCGCTCAGCCCGCCGGCTGCGCCTCGCCGTCGAACAGGTGCAGGAAGCGATCGAGGATCAGTAGGTGATCCTCGAACATCTGCCCTTCCAGCGCCAGCAGCTCCTGTTGCGGCACCCAGCGCACCGCGGCCGCGTCATCGGCGGCGGCCACGGGCGGCAGCGCGTCGAGCGGCAGGTCGAAGAAGAAAGCGTGGGTCAGCGTGCGCCCGCGCTGGCTGCGCTCGGGATGATCGAACAACGCCTGGTCACGCAAGGATTGCTGCAACGCCGCCTTGGGCAGCCCGAAGCGCGTCTCCTCGTCGAGTTCGCGCAGCACCGCGTCGGCCACGCGCTCATGCTGGTCCAGGAAACCGCCGGGCAGCGCCCAGGCGCCGCGGCCGGGCTGTCCACCGCGGCGGATCAGCAGCACCTGGCCGCAGCAGCGCACCACCGCATCCACGGTCACGAAGACCGGCGGATACGGCGCGGCGGCCCAGCGGCGGCTGTGGTCCTGCAGGAAGCGGTACTCGGCCAGCAAGGTCGCAAACGCTTCGCGCCCGGCGAACTCGCGCAGGAACGCGGCCACCGGCTGCGGCAGCACGCTCTGCAGCCCCTCCAGGCCGCCCTTCTGGTCGAACCATTGCCGGCGCACGTCGGCGGCGTTGAGCTGCCCGAAGCTTGGCTGCGGCACCAGTTCCCAGCCGGGGAAGTCATTCAGGTAGCCCGAAGAGGCATCCTTGAAATGCCCGAACAGGCCAACGCGCGGCGTGCCTTGCGCGCAAGCCTCGATCGCCGCGCCCGCCACGGCGCGCACCGCCGCTGCCCAGCGCGCGCTTTCGTAGTAGTCGCGCACCACCACAAAGCGCAGGTCGGCAACGCGCGCGGCATCCCATGCCGCGACAGCGCCCTCGATCATCTGGCGGCGCTCGTCCGCGGAAAACGGATTCTTGACGGTGCGGGCGCCGCCAGCGGAACCCAGCACCACGATCACCGTGCTGGCCTGCGCCAGCGCCTGGCGCAGCATGGCGAAGTGACCGTTGTGGAAGGGCTCGAAACGGCCGATATAGACCAGGTAATCGAAGGGGACAGCGCTTGCCGGCTGGGTCGGGTCAATCTGCTTCGTCGGGTTCGTCGGGTTCGTCACGGTCATCGGCACGTCGGGTAGATCATTTCAGCTCGCAACACATGCATAGCGGCAGCGCGCCTTCTTGCTGCCGGAACTCGCGCGACGCGCGCACTTCCGGCGGCAGGCGATCCGCCGAGATCAGCGAGAAGCCGTAGCGGGCAAAGTAGCTGGGGCAACTGGCGCTCAGCAACACGGCGCGCGTGCAGCCGTTGGCGCGGGCGCGCATGAGCACGGCGGAAACCATATGGGAGGCGATGCCGCGATCGCGATAAGGCGGCAACACCGCCACCGAGCGCACGACCACAGTGTCACCATAGCCTTCGGCGCCGGCGCAACCGACAATGCCGCCGTCGAGCACCGCAATATGGAACAACGCCAGCGAGGGATCGAGATCGTCGCTGGCGAGGCCACATGCTTCAAGGACTTCCGCGATTGCCGGCCAATCGGCCGGTTGTGCGGCGCGGATACGCAGATCTCTTGTCATTGCAATTGTCTCCCCGCCACGCACGATGGCGGAGGTTGTCATGGATGGACTGCGCTGACTTCACACTACATGATTCGCGCGACTTGTTCCAGCGGGGAAAACGGCATAAGCGGCGCCTTATCCACCGAATGAATGAGGCGGGGCCGAGGCAAAATAGCCTGGCGGGAAAGGGAAAGAACAAAGGGAAATGGAAAGGAGCGCGAAGCATCGCGGCGTCTGGCTGCATGGCGCGATCGCCCTGGCCATGACCGCAATACTGGACTGGAGGCGGGGGAACGGAATYGAACCGSCGTRYACGGCTTTGCAGRCCGYYGCATRACCACTCTGCCACCCCGCCGCTGCCGGGACGCCACGCTTTGGCGCCCGCTTACAGTGCGGGGCGCAGTTTAGCCGGAAATGAAAATCTCTGCACGGGGCGCACAGCGGCGCCCGCACGCTTGCCGAAGGCCGGGGTGTTCAGCGCGAAAGAATGGACATGGTGATCCGGGAGACGCACACCATCTTGCCTTCTTCGTTGCGGATCTCGATGGCCCACACATGGGTGGTGCGGCCGATATGCACCGGCGTGGCGGTGCCGGTGACAAAGCCCGTGCGCGCCGCGCGCACATGGTTGGCATTGATGTCGAGCCCGACGCAATATTGGGTCTCGCTATCCAGGCACAGGCTGGCGGCGCAACTGCCCAGCGTCTCCGCCAGCAGCACCGAAGCTCCGCCGTGCAGGATGCCATGCGGCTGCACGGTGCGGCGGTCCACCGGCATGCGTGCACTGAGCGAAGTCTCGCTGATCTCGGTGAACTCGATGCCCAGTTGCTCGACGGCGGTGTCCTTGTGGCGGGCCTGGAGTTCTTTCAGTGAGGGAGGTGATTTCCACAGCATGCGCGGTCTCCGAATGGTTTGTACCGCATTCTAAAGGCAGCAGTCCGCGGACGTTCGCGGGGCGGCGCGTACCCGGCAATTTCGGGGCGGCCACGCTTTGGCCATCGATGCATCAGACCCCACTGTGCAACGGCGCCACAAACTCTTGCCAGGCAACGCATTCGGGTGATCGCATGTCGCGGTTAAGCGTTAAACTGGCATGCGCAGCATGGGTTACATGCATCTAAAATCACTTTAATACGCGAGACAGCCAGGCACGGCAGCGCTGGCGGCGCTCGATCACCAGACGCTCAATTCGGCCCGAGTTTCAACCAGAGTTCCATGACGTCGTTTACGTATGACGCAGTTCTAGCGGACGAGCCCCGTGAATGGCCATCCTCCGACCGGAACCCACTGCTATCCGCCGGGGTATCGGCGCGGGATGCCTGGGCATTGCTCGAGGCTTCGGGCGCGCTCGCCCTGCAGATCGATGTCGCGGGCAACATCATCCTGGCAACCGAAGCCTCGGCGCAGTTGCTTGCCTATCCCCGGGAATACCTTCTTAAATCCTCGATCCTGGATGTCGTCTCGTTCGAGCAGCGCGAGCAGCTCGCCGAGCTGCTGCGTGCCTGCGAGCAGGAAGCGCCTTGCAAGACCGGCCGCATCCGCTTCTCGGGCGGGGTCGGCGAAAGCCGCTGGCTGGACCTGCGCGTGTGCCGCCACGCCGACGAAGACGGCAACCCGAGCTTGCTGCTGTTTGGCTACGACGTGACCGACTGGGTCGACAACGAAGCGCGGCTCATCGAGGCGTCCTTTCGCGATCCGCTCACCGGCGTAGGCAACCGCGCCATGGTGCGCGAACGCATTGCCGGGTACTTTGCCGAAGATGGCACGGGAAAGGCGCCATTTGCGCTCGCCCTGATGGACCTCGACGGGTTCAAGAAGGTCAACGACTCGCTCGGCCATGAATTTGGCGACGCCTTGCTCAAGCAAGTCAGCGTGCGGCTGCGCGGGGCGGTTCGCCCGACGGACATGGTCGCGCGGCTGGGCGGCGATGAGTTCGTGCTGCTGCTCGACGGGATCGCGTCGGAAGCGGCCGCCATCGGCATCGTGGAGAAGGTGATCCATGTCTGCAGGCAGCCTTTTCACCTGGCCGGCTGCCAGATCCGCGTCACCACCAGCCTGGGGCTCACCTTCGGCACGCTGGCCCATCAGTCCGAGTCGCAGTTGCTCAAGCGTGCGGACCTGGCCATGTATGACGCCAAGGCGCAGGGCAAGAATCGATACTGCGTCTACACGCCGGAGCTGGAGCATCGGCTGGACGAGCAGTTCCGGATCGAACAGAACATGTTCGAGGCCGTCCAGAACGGCGAGTTCCTGCTCCACTACCAGCCGATCGTGTGGCCCGGCACCGGCAAGGTCTGCGCGGTCGAGGCGCTGATGCGGTGGCAACACCCGACAGGGTCCGTGCCACCGGCCGTGTTTATCCCGGTTGCGGAGCATAACGGCCTCATCAACCATCTCGGGGCGTGGGCGCTGCGTTGCGCGTGCGCGCAACTGGCAAGCTGGGATGCGCTCGGGCTGGACGTGGGATACATATCGGTCAATGTCTCTCCGGTCCAGTTCAGGCACCCCGGCTTCGCGGACAGCGTCAGGCGGGCCATCAGGGATGCCGGCGTCAGCTCGCACCGGCTGGTCCTGGAGATCACGGAAGGCGCGCTGATGACCGACCCCGAGGCGGCGCAAGACTTGCTGACGGAGTTGCGCGAACTGGGCGTGCGGTTCGCGGTCGACGACTTCGGCACGGGGTACTCGAGCTTGTCCTACCTGCGCCGCTTCCCGCTCTCCGCACTGAAGATCGACCAGAGCTTTGTGGCCGACATGATGGACTCCCCGCATGCGCGGACCATCGTGTTTGCCGTGTTGTCGCTCGCGCGGGAACTCGGGCTGGTGGCCATCGCCGAAGGGGTGGAGTCGGACGAGCAAAGCCAGTTGCTGGCCGAGCAAGGCTGTGAGCTGGTGCAGGGCTGGCGCTATGCAAAGGCAATGAGCCCGGCCCAGTTCGTGGACCTGGCGCAAGCCGGCACGCTGCAGCTTGGCAATGCCCAAGTGTTCTCGAAGTAGACGCCGCCATGTCAAACCATTCAAGCAATACGTTCTTCGAGACGCTATGGAGCCGCATGGCGCAGCAAGGGGATTTCCCCACGCTGCAGTTCTGCATCGACAACGTTTTCAAGACGCTCAACAGCGACACCAGCGTCGGCGAGATGGCTGCGGGCGTGCTCTGCGATTTCAGCTTGTCGCAGAAGGTCATACGCCTGGCCAATTCCGCCATGTATCGCTCGTTCGGGGGCGAAGTCACGACGGTGTCGCGCGCCATCCTGGTCCTGGGGGTCGAAGCGATCAGCCACCTCACGCTCGGGGTCCAGTTGCTGGACTATTTCTCCGGGGTGGCCATCAACCGGCCGCAGGCTTCCACTGAACTGAAGCAGGCCCTGATCGCCGGCGAGTTCACGCGCGCGCTCAGCAACGCCCAAGGCATCAGGCAGGCGGAAGAAGCCGTGGTCTGCACGTTGATGCACCACATGAGCCGCCTGCTTCTGGTCTTCTACTTTGCCGAGGAGTGGGAACAGGTCCAGGCCATATGCAAGGGCGACTCCGCCAAGGAAAGCGAAGCGTGCCAGCAAGTGCTGGGTGTCACCCTCGAAGACATCGCGGCAGCGGCGGCGATCAAATGGAGGCTGCCCAGCCTGATCGCGACGTCGATGCTCTGCCAGCGCTTCGACGCGGATTCGGTGCTGGAATCCCACGCCGGCTGGCTGGGCGCGATTGCCAACATCTCGTCCCGGGCCGCCACGCTGGTGGCAAGGGACGCGCCGCGGGAAGAGGTCCAGGCCTTGCTGCTGGATCACGCCGAGGCACTTGGCCTGCAAGCATGCGCGGTGGAAGGCGCAGTCCTGCAGGCCCTGGCACTCAATGTCTCCATGACCAATGCGGAGTCACCCGGGACGGCCGAGGCGACCCCCGCCCTGAACGCCGGCAAGCCGAAGGATGCCCTCAAGCGCCTTCAGCAAAGCCTGCAGGAAGTACAGCGCGAGGGCGGCGAGCTGCCGGTCTCCGAGCTGGCGCCGCTGGTGCTCGAATCGGCCATGCAGGCGCTGAACTTCTCGCATTGCTTCCTCATGCTGCTCAACCCCATGGCGAAGCGTTTTGGCGCACGGGTTGGATTTGGCGAGGGCATGCGCGAGAAGATGGAAGCCCTGTCCTTCGAAGAAGGCTTCGTCCCCGATATCTTTCACTTCGCCGCCATCGGCAACAAGCCGCTGCTGTTCGAGGACTCCTTTGACAAAGAGGTGGCGCACCGCGTGCCCCGCTGGTATCGGGAACAGATGCCCGATGCCCGCTCCATCCTGCTGGCGCCCGTGATGATCAAGAATCGCTGCGTCGCCATGATCTGCGGAGACTGGGGCCCGACGCCCTGCACGGGCGGGCTGTCCGATGGGGAGATGGAAGCCATCAGCCTGCTGACGCAGGAGATCTCGGCGAGCTTCCTCAGGTCTGCCGAGCTCCGGTAGGCGCGGTGCTGGTCACCGGCATTGCGCCCCCTGGACGATGACAAGGCCCTTTGCCAGGCCAAGGCCGCAGGCAGGAACGGCGTGGCGAGCCAGGACTGATCTAGTTCGAGCCCTGCGCCGGGCCGGCGGCAGGCGGCCCGGCCGCCCCGGCTCTCGCCTTCGCGCGATTCCACGCATGGCCAATGGCAAGCCCGGCAGAGGTCGGGACATACATGCTGGAGTCCTCGGCCGTACTGCCGTCGTACTGCAGCAAGCCTGAATCCATCATCTTGCGGATCTGCCAGCGGTGAACGACCTCGTCGTTGCCTTGCGCGCCAGGTTCCACCAGCACGACGCTTGGCAAGAGCCTGCCCCAGGGATCGCGAGCAATGCGCAGGACCGCCCCGTTGGCCACTCTTCCCAATAGCTCGCTCTGCCTCATTCTTGCTCCACGCTTCTTTTGCTTCCTCTTCTTCTGCTTTTTTTTCTTCTTGCCAGGTACGGCGGGCATCAAGGCGTCCCGAGCGGCGGACGAATCCCCTAAGCCAGCCAGCCCCCTGACGGGGGGTGAGGATACAAAAATCCGCGCCGGCAAAGCTCACAAATACTCACAAAGACTCACAAAGACTCGCAAGCATGCAGAAGCTCAAAAAAGGCTCGCCGCCGGGTGCTATCCCTCAGCCTGGTCCTGCCAGCGCTGCGCCAGCAGGTAGCCGACGCCACGCACCGTGCGGATCGCCGGGCCATGCGGCCAAGCCTGCGAGAGCTTTCCGCGCAGCCGGCTGATGGCGACCTCTAGCCGGTGCTCGTCGAAGTCAAGGTAGTTGCCGCCCAGCGCTTCCACCAATTGGCGGCGGCCGGCGGGATCGGGCGCGCTGCGCCGCAAGGCCTGCAGCAGCTGGCTTTCCATGCGCGTGAGCAGGAGCGGGTTGCCATCCGGCGTGATGGCCATGAGACGGCGCGCATCGAGGCACCAGGCTGGCGCGGGCGCACCGGCCAGCGGCGGCAAAGGAAGGTCAGGCGTCGCGGGGCCGAGGCGGCGCAGCAGGTTGGCGATCACCAGCAGCAGCTCTTCCGTGCGCGCCGGCTTGACGAGATAGCCATCGGCGCCGCCGCGCAGCCCGGCGAGCCGGTGGTGGGCCATGCCGCGCGCGGTCAGCATGACGATGCCCAAGTCGGGCCGGGTCCGGCGCAGGCGCTCGCAGATCGACAACCCGTCCTCGTCCGGAAGGCCCAGGTCCAGTATCAGCAGCCGGCACGGCCGGCTCGCCAGGTGCGCGTCCAGCGCCGCTGCATTGGCCAGGCTCGCGACGGCATAGCCGGCGTGGGTCAAGTGAAAGGTCAGCTCCGTGCGCAGGCGCTCGTTGTCCTCGACCAGCGCGATGGGAACCCCTTTGGGCATCCCGGTCGGGGCGGCATCGGAAGCAGCGAGGGCGGCAAGCACGGCGGCGACAGTCATGCGGCCTCCGGCAGCCACGCCACGAAGCAGGCCCCCTCGCGCCAGTCCGGATCGCAGCGCAGGGTCCCGCCATGCAGCTCCATGATCTTGCGCGCCAGCGGCAGGCCCAGCCCTAGGCCGGGCTGGTCGGCAATCTCGCCGAGCCGGTGGAATTTCTCGAAGATCACGTCTTCCTTGCCCAAGGGCACGCCGGGCCCCTGGTCGCGAATGCGCCAGGCCACGCCGCGCACACCCTCGCGCATGCCAGCGGCGATGTCGATCAGGATGCGGCTCGCCGGGTACGCGTACTTGAGCGCGTTGTCGAGCAGGTTGAGCAAGGCGAAGTGCAGCAGGCGGACATCGCCATCGAGCTGGGGCAACCCGGCCCCGGCCTCCAGGGATACCCGGGCCGCCGCTTGCGGCTCGAGCGACGCGAGCACGTCCCGGCTGAGTTCGGCGAAGCCAAACGGCGCGGAGTCGAGCTGCTGTTCGCCGGGCACCAGCCGCTCGCGCGCCTCGGCCAGCTCCATGAGGAGCTTTAGCCGCCGCACGGCCAGCTGGATGCTCTGGTAGCGGCTCTCGCGCTGCGCGCGGTCGCCGCCGATGTCATCGAGCAGGCGCAGGCTATAGGCCGCGGCATCGATCACTGCTACCGGCGTGCGGACCTCATGCGTCATCATCGCGAGCAAACGGCTTTGCTCCTCGAACGCACGCCGCTCGCGCAGGGAAGACGCCATCGCCTCGCGGGCCTGCTGCCGCTCCCGCTTGCGCTCGCTGTCCGCTTCGCGCACGCGCAGCACAATGGTCAGGTGCAGCGCCAGCATCAGCGCCAGGTCGAGCAGGTGCACGCTTTGTGTGGTGACGGGACTCAGCGGCAACAGGCCGAACGCGCCAAGGCAGCCAGGYAGGATGATGAGGCAGTACAGCGATAGTGAGGCCGCGACCAGCCGTCCGGAAAGCCCTCCGGTGCGCCACAGTTGAAGATAGACCGGAATCGAGAGCAATTGCCCCAGCAGCACCCCGGTATAGAGCACGGAAACCGCGGTACCGTAGTGATCGCTCGATGACGACAAGGCGACCGCCAGGCCCATCAGCATGAGGCCCTGGTGATAGCGCAGCAGGCGCGGCGCGCGCTCGCGCAGCTGCAGCAGGCAGATCACGAACAGGCTGGCGCACGCCCATTGGAGCCCCACCAGGGCCTTGGCGGCCAAGAGCGGCACGGTGGCATCGTGCGGAAAGAAAAACTGGCTGGCCAGTCCGTCAGCGGCAAACCAGCGCAGGGTAGCCACGGCCACGAGCAAGGAAAAAGCCCCGTAGAGCGCGCGGCGGGTCAGCAACCAGCCGGCCAGGTAGAAGAGCACCGCCGTGGCCATGAAACCCAGGTGCATGCCATAGCCGATATTGGCGGCCGCGCTTGCCGCGCTCAGCGCCGACCCATGCCACAGCCGCAACGCCACCGCCATGGTGCCGGTGGTCCGGATGCGCAGGTAGAGCACATCGCCCGGCTGCGGCTGCGCAAGCCGGAAGGCCAGGTTGCGATAACGCCCACCGGAGCCGTCGCGGGCGTCGAAGGGCAGCGCGTTGCCGCTGCGGCGCTCCACCCAGGTGCCGTTCGCTGTTGCCTGGTACAGGCGCACATCGTCAAGCGCCCCCGGCCAGATCTCCAGCCAGCGCTCGCCACCCTGGGCGCCGCGGACAGCACCACCTTGAGCCAGACCGCGTCGTGGGTGAAACCCTCGTTCAGGCCACCGCGCAATGGCTGGAATCCATCGGCATGGGCGGCAACCTGCGCGATCGTGAGCCGCCCGCCAGGATCGCGCAACCAGGACACATTGGGGTCTTGCAGGGGTAGCGGGCCAGCATCGGAGGCCCAGGCCCGCGCCATCAGCAGCCAGGCCAGCATGCCGATGAGACCGGCCACATGCAGGCGGCGGGCCAGCATGACGCCAGCGCCATGGTGCCAGGGCGGGTTGGCGGCGCTCATGCGGCGAAACCAGGTTGCCGGATCACAGGACCGATCCTGCGGCACCGCGTGGCGCATGACCGTGACCGCCCGCTGCCGGGATGCTGGGACAGCGAGAACAGCGAGAATGGCGAGAGTGGCGAGAGTGGCGAGGCTGCAGGCGCGTGACGCCGCCAACTGGACACACCAGCCATTCTGGGTGGCTGAAGAGCCGCCCGGCAAGCCAATCTTCAGTCATTCCCGAGGCAAGGTGTGCGGCGGGACTCCTAGAGCACCTGGTCCGCATTATCGTATTTGGTCTTTTATCTTTTTATCGTTCTGTCTTCTTCCCGCTGATCTGGTGATCTGGTGATCTGGATCTGCAGGAGGCCCGGTGCCGGGCACGCCTTCGGCGAGAACACAGCCGTGCGGGATTTTTGGCTATTGGCCGGGATTATTCAAGTCAGCCAAACGGACGAGGCGAACCGGCGACGTTAGCCGATAGCGAAGTAGGCAACTCACCGATAGCGGGCAGCGAGCCAAAAGGCCATGCTGAAACCAGCATTGGCGCGGAACCGGCCACCTGGCCGCGCGCCCTCTACCGGCAACTGGCATGCATACCCGCTTACCCATGCCGGCCATGCCGCCCGGCCGGCCAGACGTTCCTGGCCATGCCGTGCGGCGCGGCTTGCAGCTATCGCTTGCGTTACTCCACCGTGACCGACTTGGCCAGGTTACGCGGCTTGTCCACGTCGGTGCCGCGCGCGCACGCGGTATGGTAGGCCAGCAATTGCAGCGGCACCACGTGCAGGATCGGCGACAGGTCGCCGTAGTGCTCGGGCAGGCGGATGACCTGGATGCCTTCGGTGGAATGGATATGAGTGTCGCTGTCAGCGAACACATAGAGACGGCCGCCGCGGGCGCGCACTTCCTGGATGTTGGACTTCAGCTTTTCCAGCAGCGCGTCGTTGGGTGCCACCGTGACCACGGGCATGGCCTCGGTCACCAGTGCCAGCGGGCCGTGCTTGAGCTCGCCGGCCGGATAGGCTTCGGCGTGGATGTACGAGATTTCCTTGAGCTTGAGCGCGCCTTCCAGGGCGATCGGGTAATGCAGGCCACGGCCCAGGAAGAGCGCATTCTCGCGGCGGGCGAAGTCCTCGGACCAGGAGATGATCTGCGGCTCCAGCGCCAGCACGCCGTGCAGGGCCACGGGCAGGTGGCGCAGGTTGGTCAGCGCCGCGGCTTCCGCCTCGGCCGTGAGCCTGCCGCGTACCTTGGCCAGCGCCAGGGTCAGCATGTACAGCGCGGCGAGCTGGGTGGTGAAGGCCTTGGTCGACGCGACGCCGATCTCGGTGCCGGCACGCGTCAGGAAGCGCAGCGCGGTCTCGCGCACCATGGCGCTGGTGGACACATTGCACACAGCGAGGGTATGCGTGTGGCCCAGCGACTTGGCGTGGCGCAGGGCAGCCATGGTATCGGCGGTCTCGCCAGACTGCGAGATCACCACCACCAGCGCGCGCGGGTTGGGCACGGTTTCGCGGTAGCGGTACTCGCTCGCCACCTCGACCTGGGTCGGGATCCTGGCCACGGATTCGAGCCAGTACTTGGCGGTGCAGCCCGAGTAATAGCTGGTGCCGCAAGCCAGGATCAGCACGCTGTCGATCTCGCTGAACACGCTCTGGGCGGTCTCGCCGAACAGCTCGGGCGTAATGGCGTCGATGCCTTCCAGCGTATCGCCGAGCGCGCGCGGCTGCTCGAAGATTTCCTTCTGCATGAAGTGGCGGTACGGGCCCAGCTCCACCGCCGCGGCGTGCGTCTCGACCACGCGCACTTCGCGCTCGACCAGGTGGTCGTGCACGTCGCGGATGGTGGCGCCTTCGCGGGTGAGTTCCACCACGTCGCCTTCTTCCAGGTAGATGATGCGGTTGGCGGTACCCGCCACGGCCAGCGCGTCGGAAGCCAGGAAGGATTCGTTGTCGCCCAGCGCCACCACCAGCGGCGAGCCGGCGCGGGCGCCAACCACGCGTTCCGGATGGTCCTTGGAGAACACGGCGATGGCGTAGGCCCCGTGCAGGCGCTTGGTCACGGCACGCACCGAGGCGAACAGGTCGCCGCGCGTGGCGCTGCTCGGGTAGGTGTAGACCTGATGGATCAGGTGGGCCACCACTTCGGTATCGGTCTGCGACTCGAAGCCATAGCCGGCGGCGCGCAGCTCTTCGCGCAGCGGCTCGTAGTTCTCGATGATGCCGTTGTGCACCAGCGCGATGGACTCACCCGAGAAATGCGGGTGGGCGTTGGTGGTGTCAGGCTTGCCGTGCGTGGCCCAGCGCGTATGCGCCACGCYGGTCATGCCGGCCAGGCCGGACGCGCGGGTCTGCTCGTCCAGGTCGGCCACGCGCGAGACCGTGCGTGCGCGCTCGAGCGCGTTGTCGCGCACTACCGCCACGCCGCAGGAATCATAGCCACGGTACTCGAGGCGACGCAGTCCTTCGATCAGGACCGGAACAATATTGCGCGAGGAAACCCCGCCGACGATGCCGCACATATTCTTCTCCCACAGGGCGCGGACACGGCCGCACCGGATGATTGGCGCGAGGACGGCGCTGCCGTCTCCCGCGAGTTGCCATTGCCGCCCGGCCGTATCCCGGCCAGGTGGTGGCGGGATTTATTTCTTGGCTTGCTTGACCGGGCGCTGCCACGCGTCGAGCGTCATCTGCTTGGAGCGCGACAGCGTCAGCTTGTCGGCCGCCGCATCCTTGGTCAACGTGGTGCCGGCGCCAATGGTGGCACCGCGGCGCACGGTCACCGGCGCGACCAGCTGCGTGTCGGAACCGATAAAGACATCGTCCTCGATGACGGTGCGGTACTTGTTCGCGCCATCGTAGTTGCAGGTGATGGTGCCCGCGCCGATGTTGACGCGCGAGCCGACCGTGGCGTCGCCCACGTAGGCAAGGTGGTTGGCCTTGCTGTGCGCGGCGATCTGGCTGTTCTTGACCTCGACGAAGTTGCMGATGTGCACATCCTCGCCCAGCACCGTGCCGGGACGCAGGCGCGCGTACGGGCCGATGCGCCCGGCCGCGCCGACGCTGGCATCCTCGAAATGGCAGAACGGCTGCACCCGCGCGCCAGCGCCCACGGTGCTGTTGCGCAGCACGCAGTTGGCGCCGATATGGGCGCCGTCTTCCAGGTGCACGCGGCCTTCGAACACGCAGTTCACGTCGATGGTGACGTCGCGCCCGCAGGTAAGCTCGCCGCGGATATCGATGCGCGCCGGATCCAGCAGCGTCACGCCRGCTTCCAGCAGGCGCTGCGCCAGGTTGCGCTGATGGATGCGCTCCAGCTCGGCGAGCTGCACCTTGCTGTTCACGCCCAGCGTTTCCCACAGCGCATCGGGCTGCGCGGAAACCACTTCCATGCCGTCCGCCACCGCGCGCTCGACGGCGTCGGTCAGGTAGTACTCGCCCTGGGCGTTGTCATTGCGCAGCGTGGACAGCCAGCGACGCAGGGGGCCGGTGGGCGCCAGGATGATGCCGGTGTTGATTTCACGGATGGCGCGCTGCGGCTCGCTGGCATCCTTTTGCTCGACGATGCGCACGATCTTGCCCGCCTCGCGCACGATGCGGCCATAGCCGGTGGGGTCCTCCATCTCGACCGTCAGGATGCCGAAGCGCTCGCTGCCGGCCGCGGCCACCAGGCGCTGCAGCGTGGCGGCTTCGGTCAGAGGCACATCGCCGTACAGCACCAGCGTAGGCTGGCTGTCGTCGAGCAGCGGGAGCGCCTGCGCCACGGCATGGCCGGTGCCAAGCTGCTCGGCCTGCAGGGCGAAGGCAACGTCTGGCGCGCCAACCGCCTCGCGCACGCAGTCGGCGCCATGCCCAACCACCACCACGAGCCGGGTCGGCAACAATTTTCGTGCCGTTTMAATCACATGAGCAAGCAGCGGCCGGCCAGCGAGAGGATGCAGGACCTTGGGCAGCGCGGAGTTCATCCGCTTGCCCATTCCTGCAGCGAGAATGACGATATTCACAAGGAGGGTCCTAAGTGAGTGTGTCCAGCAAACAGTATGAATCACCCCCTCGGCGAGCCCGGGGGCCGGCAGCGCTGGCCAGGGTCCTGGCCCGGACCCCGAAACCGGTGGCAAAGCCAGCAACGGTTGGGAATCGCGGGCACGATCAGCTGCCAAAACGCGCGGAAAAGGATTCTATCATGGGGGTTTTGCGCCGTTTGAGCGCAAATCCCTTCCTGCGCGGGGACCGTGTCCGGTGTCTCCTTCTGGTCACAGCCGTGGTCGCCCTGACGGCCTGCAATGCCCTGAAGCTAGGCTACCAGCAGGGCGACCGGCTCGCCTACTGGTGGATCGACAACTACGTCGACGTCTCCGCCAGCCAGGAACCCCTAACCCGCGACGCCATCGCCCGCTTCTTCGCCTGGCATCGCAAGGACCAGTTGCCCGAGATCGCCGGCCTGCTGCGCCAGGCCAAGAGCGAGGTACAGCAGCCGGTCTCTGCGGCCGCGGTGGGCAAGATCCAGGACGACGCTCAGCGCCTGGCGCGCGTTGCCTTCGACCGCTCCACACCCGACGTGGCCGACCTGCTGCTGACGCTGACCCCTGAGCAGATCGCCCGCATGGAGAAGAAATTCGCCGACGCCAACGCCAAATACCGCAAGGAATACCTGCGCCCCGACCCGGCGGCCCGCGAGGAGGCCCGGTTCGACAAGGTGATGGACTACGCGCGGCTGGTCTACGGGCGCTTCTCTAGCGATCAGGAGGCCACGATCCGCAGCGCCATGGCGCCCGTGGTGCAAGGCGCCGAAGCGCGCTACGCGGAACGCGTCAAGCGCCAGCAGGAATGGCTCGCGCTGGTGCGCCAGGTGCAGGCTGAGCATCCTCCCAAGGCCCAGGTCGTGGAGATGCTAAGGCGCTATGGCGATCACTGGCAGAATCCGCCCACGCGGGAGCGCAATGCCCGTTACGACGCCAACAACGAGGCCGGGCTGGCGCTGACCGTCACCATTGCCAACCTGACCACACCGGAGCAGAAGGCCCACGCGGCGGATCGCTTCCAGAAATGGATCGATGACGCGAACGCGTTGATGCGCGATGGCACCGCCAATGCGGCGGCGCCCCGTCCAACGCGCGCTGAGAACTGACGAGGGGCCGGGAGGCCGGCCCGTGGCCTATTCGGCGGCAGGCTGCGCCGGGCTGGCGGGCGCCGACTTCTCGAAGCGCACAAATTCCAGCTTGTTCTCTTCCATGCCGCCCGCRAAGACCAGCGGCTGCTGGGAGAAGGTGGTCTCGCCGAACAGCGAGGCCTCGTCCACCTTGGCCAGGCCGGTTGCCAGCCCGTTGAAATCGAACAGATCGGTATCGGCCAGATGCGACGGCACCACGCTGCGCAGCGCGGCAAAGATATTGTCGGTGCGCCCCGGATTGGTCCGCTCCCACTCCAGCACCATCTCCTTGACCTTCTTGCGCTGCAGGTTTTCCTGCGAGCCGCACAGGTTGCACGGGATGATCGGGTATTCCATCGCGCGCGCGTAGCTGGCGATGTCCTTCTCAGGGCAATAGGCCAGCGGGCGGATCACGATGTGCTGGCCGTCGTCGGTGGCCAGCTTGGGCGGCATCGCCTTCATCTTGCCGCCGAAGAACAGGTTCAGGAAGAAGGTCYGGATGATGTCGTCGCGATGGTGGCCCAGCGCGATCTTGTTGGCGCCAAGTTCCTTCGCGGTACGGTAGATCACGCCGCGGCGCAGGCGCGAGCACAGCGAGCAGGTGGTCTTGCCCTCGGGCACCTTCTCCTTGACGATGGAATAGGTATCCGCGTCGACGATCACATACTCCACCCCCACCGATTTCAGGTAAGCCGGCAGGATGTGCGCGGGAAAGCCCGGCTGCTTCTGGTCCAGGTTCATCGCGATCAGCTTGAACTTGACCGGCGCGCGCTTTTGCAGCGCCATCAGCACCGACAGCATGGTGTACGAGTCCTTGCCACCGGAGAGGCACACCAGCACCGTGTCGCCATCCTCGATCATCTTGAAATCGCCGATGGCGCGGCCCGTCTGCGACTGGAGATAGGTCTCCAGACGGAAGAAGTTCTTGGAATGCGTGGTGGCGGTCATGGCGATGGGGCGATGGGGCGATGGGGTACGGCAAAGCAAGGGCAAAACGGCGCGCAATGCGGCAGTTGCATCACATGCGCAAGCTGCCGGGGCCGGAGAACCCGGCATTTTACCGTGAGCTGCCACCCTGCGCCGGCAGCCCGCCAGAGCGGCTCACTTACTGGCCAACCGGCTCGCTCTTGATATGGAACACCTCGACGCCGACCGAATCGCAGTCCGGGTACACATCCGGCTTTTCGGTCGATACGCGCACGGCGCGCACCTTGGGGTGCTTGAGCATGGCGCGCGCCACGTCGTCGCACAGGGTTTCCTGCAGGTGGACGTGGCCCTGCGCCATGCGCTCGGCGACCGTATTGCGCATGAAATCGTAGTCCACCACTTCCTGCAGCTTGTCGTCCTGGGGCGTGCTCTGGGCCAGTGGCACGAACAGGTCGATATTGATCAGCACGCGTTGTTCGCCCTTTTTCTCGAATTCGTGCACACCGATATTGATCTGCACTTCGTAGTTGCGCAAGAACATGCGGCGGCAGTCTTKCAGGCTGGGATGTGTGAGGGCGGCGAGCATGGTCATGATGGGGGAGAGGAAAAAAGAGGAGGAAGGCGCGCGCGGGCTTGGCGCGCGCGCCGGATACGTTATTCGATCATTCGGTCAGGAACATCACGTCGCGCGCCAGCGGCATCAGGTGCTGGCCGCCGTCGACGTAAAGCGTGGTGCCGGTCACGGCACGCGCCTCGGCCAGGTAGGCCACCGCCTGCGCGATGTCCTCCGGCGTGGACGACTGCCCCAGCGGCGTCATGCGGTGGGCGCGCCGGAAGCCCGGGCTGGACTGGTCGCCCGAGACCATGGTGATGCCGGGCGCCACGCCCACCACCCTCAGCTTGGGTCCCAGCGCCTGGGCCAGCTGCACGGTAGCCGTCTGCAGCGCCGCCTTGGACAGCGTATACGACAGGAAGTCCGGATTCAGGTTATCCAGCTTCTGGTCGAGCAGGTTGATGACCACGCCGCGCTGGGTGTCCGACATGGCGCGGTGCATTTCGCGCGCGAGCAGCAGCGGCGCGGCCACATTGGTGCGCATATGCGTATCGAGCGAGGCATAGGAAAAGCTGGTGGCCACGTCGTACTGGAACAGCGAGGCATTGTTGACCAGGCAGGTCGGCACGCCCAGCGCATCGGTACAGGCCTTGATCAGCGTGGCGGTGGACGCCTCGTCGGCCAGGTCGGCCTGCAGCACGGCGGCACGCTGGCCACCGGCACGGATCTGTTCGGCCAGCGCCTCGGCCTCGGCCACGGAGCGATGGCAATGCACCGCCACGTCCCAGCCGCCGCACTGTCGGCGTCCGCCGCGCTGAGCGCGCACATCGGCCAGGCTATCGACGACGCGGGCGGCTGGCTCGGTTTCGACCGCTATATGGCGCTTGCGCTATATGCGCCCGGGCTGGGCTACTACAGCGGCGGCGCCGCCAAGTTCGGCCGCGACGCGCGCGATGGCAGCGACTTCATCACCGCCCCCGAACTCAGCCCGTATTTCGCCCGCACGCTCGCGCGCCAGTTCGCGCCGCTGCTGGCGCAGGGCCTGTCGCAGCTCCTGGAATTCGGCGCCGGCACCGGCCGGCTCGCCGCCGACCTGCTGCTGGCCCTGGAGCAGGAAGGCCAGTTGCCCGAGCGCTACGCCATCGTCGAGCTCTCCGGCGAGCTGCGCGCGCGCCAGCAGGCCACGCTGGCCACGCGCGCGCCGCATCTGGCCCCACGCGTCGCCTGGCTGGATACGTTGCCCGAGCATTTCGAGGGGATCGTGGTCGGCAATGAAGTGCTGGACGCCATGCCGGTGCGGCTGTTCGCCCGCAGCCACGGCCGCTGGCTGGAGCGCGGCGTGGCCCGCCGGGACGGCGATGCTGACGCATCCGACGCATCCGGCGTATCCGACGCAGCCTTCGGCTTTTTGGACCGTCCCGTGGCGGCCGACGCCCTGCCCGCATCCCTGCACGCCGTGGCCGGCGACCACGACATCGTCACCGAAACCCACGCCGAGGCCGAAGGCTTCATGCGCGCAGTAGGCACAATGCTCACGCGGGGTGCGGTGTTCCTGATCGATTACGGTTTCCCCGCTGCCGAGTACTACCATCCGCAGCGTGTCGGCGGCACGCTGATGTGCCACTACCGCCATCACGCCCACCCGGACCCCTTCCTCTACCCCGGCCTGCAGGACATCACCGCCCACGTCAACTTCAGCGGCATCGCCCACGCCGCGGCCGATGCCGGGCTGACTGTAGCCGGCTTCGCCTCGCAGGCACGCTTCCTGATGAATGCCGGCATCACCGAGCTGCTGATGGCACTGGACCCCAACGACACGCGCAACTTCCTGCCCGCCGCCAACGCGGTGCAAAAGCTGCTGTCCGAGGCCGAGATGGGCGAACTGTTCAAGGTGATCGCGCTGACCCGCGACTTTGATGCGGCGCTGCCGCTGACAGGCTTCGCACGCGGCGATCGCAGCCACGCGCTATAGTCCGCGCATTTCACCCTCTTCCCCTCAGGCACCCCAACATGCTGCGCTGGACCCTCACCATCTTCCTGGCCGTCATCGTGCTGTCGGCAGCGCTGCCCTGGCTGCAGAAGCTGGGGTTGGGGCGGTTGCCGGGGGATTTGCGGTTTCGGTTGTTTGGGAGGGAGTTTGTGTTGCCGTTTG
>NZ_JBFTSF010000113.1:0-35135 GCF_056399905.1 Cupriavidus sp. 01L46 | reverse complement strand
CACGTACGGCGGCCGGGAACTTGGAGATTTCGGTGTAGCCCGGCAGGCCCGCTTCACGCAGTGCCAGCAGGTCCAGTTCGAACACGACCGGCGCTTGCGTCAGTTCGTACTCCTGCAGCCAGCGCGGATGCAGTTCGCCGATCACGCCAGCCACCTTGCCGTCGATCACCACTTGCGCGGCGCGGCCCGGATGCAGCGCGGGATGCGATACCGGCTCGAAGCGCGCGACGCGCGGGAACAGCAAGGCCTCGACATCGCCCTTGACGTCGAAGAAGTCCACCGGGCGGGTGGCGATGCCCCACTGCTCCTCGAAGGCCGGGCCGTAGGCAATGCCGCCTGCAACCATCGGCTGGCGATAGCCGGCCACGGTCAGGCCGCCATCGGCGACCGTTTCATCGCGATGGAACACGCGGCCCACTTCGAACATCCGCACGCGCGATGCCTTGCGGTTGAGGTTGTAGCGCACCTTGTCGAGCAGGCCACCGATCAGCGTGGAACGCATCACCGCCAGCTGGCTGGCGATCGGGTTCAGCAGGCGGATCGGGTTGTCGTTGCCGGCGAAATCGCGCTCCCACTTTTCTTCGACGAAGGCGAAGTTGATCACCTCCTGGTAGTCGCGCGCGGCAATCGCGTGGCGCACAGCGTGAGTGGAGCGGCGCGCTTCGTCGGTCGGGCGCATCTCGCTTTCGGCGATCGGCGGACGTGCCGGGATGCGCTCGAAGCCATAGATGCGGGCCACTTCCTCGATCAGGTCTTCCTCGATCTCGATATCGAAGCGATAGCTCGGCGGAGTAACCACGAACACTTCGCCGTCCGCGCCTTGCTCGCGGGTAAACGGCAGCTGCAGGCGCTGGAAGACGTCGGCGATGACCGCAGGCGACAGCTCGATGCCAAGCACGCGCTCGGCGCGCGCCACGCGCAGGCACACCGGCTTGCGCTGCGGCAGGTTGACGATGAGGTCGTCGACCGGGCCTGCCTGGCCACCGCAGATCTCGAGGATCAGCGCGCTGATGCGCTCGATATGCTCAACCGTGGTGGCGTAGTCCACGCCACGCTCGAAGCGATGCCCGGCATCGGTCGAGAAGTTGAAGCGGCGCGAGCGGCCCTGGATGGCTTGCGGCCACCAGAAGGCGGCTTCGAGGTAGATGTTGGTGGTGTCGAGCGTCACGGCGGTGCTGTCGCCGCCCATGATGCCGGCCAGGCTCTCGATCTCCTTGTCGTCGGCGATCACGCCGACCTGCTCGTCGAGCTCCACGGTATTGCCGTTGAGCAGCTTGAGCTGTTCGCCCTTGCGGCCCCAGCGCACATCCAGCCCGCCGTGGATCTTGTCCAGGTCGAAGACGTGCGAGGGACGGCCGAGCTCGAGCATCACGTAGTTGGAGATGTCGACCAGTGCGGAGATGCTGCGCTGCCCTGCCCGCTCCAGGCGCTGCACCATCCATGCCGGCGTGGCCGCGCGCGCGTTCACGCCGCGGATCACACGGCCCGAGAAGCGGCCGCACAGGTCGGGGGCCGAAATCTTCACTGGCAGCTTGTCGGCCAGCGTCACGGCAACCGGCTTCATCTCCGGCAGATGCAGCGCGGCACCGGTCAGCGCGGCGACTTCGCGCGCCACGCCGTGGATCGACAGGCAGTCGGCCTTGTTGGGGGTGAGCTTGATGACGAAGACCTGGTCATCCAGGTCCAGGTACTCGCGAATGTCCATGCCGATCCTGGCATCTTCGGGCAGGAGCATCAGGCCGCCGTGGTCCTCCGACAGCTTGAGCTCGCGCGCCGAGCAGAGCATGCCGAAGCTGTCCACACCGCGCAGCTTGCCCACCTTGATCTCGAACGGCTTGCCGCCCGCCTCGGACGGCGGCAGCACCGCGCCGACCAGCGCGCAAGGCACCAGCACGCCGGGCGCCACATTGGGCGCGCCGCAAACGATCTGCAGGGTCTCGCCGGTGCCGGCATCGACCTGGCAAACGTTGAGACGGTCGGCGTTGGGATGGCGCTCGGTGGAAAGCACGCGCGCCACCACCACCTTGTTGAAAGGCGGCGCGACCGGGCCGACCTCTTCCACTTCCAGCCCGGCCATGGTCAGGCTGTGCGAGAGCGCATCGGTGGAAATCTTGTCGGGATTGACGAAACTGCGAAGCCAGGATTCCGAGAATTGCATGGCGCTTCTGATCCGGTAAGTATTCTGTTCTGTGGTGTCGGTGACGATATGCTCTGGCGCGGATACGCGCCTCAGGCGAACTGCACATTGGGGTGCACCTGGCCCGAGCCGGAAATCTCCAGCCACTTGCCGTTGCCGAAGGCCATGTCGATTTCCGCCGACGGTTCGGTGAACGGGAAGTACGAGGGGCGGAAACGCACCTGGATGTCATCGCGCTCGAAGAACTTGCGCAGGAAGTCCTTGTACACGCCCTTGAGGTMTGCAAAGCTCACGTCATCGCCGATCCACAGGCCTTCGACCTGGTTGAACATCGGCGAATGCGTGGCGTCGCTGTCGACGCGGTAAGTACGGCCGGGGCAGATCACCTTGATCGGCGGCATCTCGCGGCCCTTGTACTTCTCCACGTGCATGCGCGCGTAGCGCACCTGCATCGGGCTGGTGTGGGTACGCAGCAGCAGCAACTTGCCGTCGCTGTCGCGGCCGTCCACATAGAAGGTGTCCTGCATCGAACGGGCCGGATGGTTGTCCGGGTTGTTCAACGCGGTGAAGTTCATCCAGTCCGTTTCGATTTCGGGGCCATCGGCCACATCGAAGCCCACCGAGCCGAAGATCTGCTCGACGCGCTCCCAGGTGCGCATCACCGGGTGCAGGCTGCCCCGGGCAACCGCGCGGCCCGGCAGCGTGACGTCGATGGCTTCGGCGGCCAGCCGCGCGTTCATCAGCGCATCGGCCAGCGCCTGGCGGCGTGCCTGCAGCGCGGCCTCGACCTGCTGCTTGGCCTGGTTGATGCGCGCGCCTTCGCTCTTGCGCGTTTCCGGGTCGAGCTTGCCGAGGCTCTTGAGCAGCTCGGTGAGCGCACCGGTCTTGCCGAGAAAGCGGGCTTTCTCGTTTTCCAGCGTGGCGTTGTCGTTGGCTGCAGCGAAGGCGGCCTGGGCGTCGGCGACGATTTGATCCGGATCCAGAGACATGGCGGCGGTCGGCGATAAATTTGGYGTCCGGGTCACGCTGGGCCCGGGCGTGGGTTGGCACTAAGTGCGATGTAGGTGCAGAGCCCGCGCGGCACCGGGGGCGGCGCGGGCTTCGTTTCGGATGTCGTCTTGCATCGAACCGGGAACGGCACGCGAAACGGTATCCGAAATGAAAACGGGGCTCGGTGAGGAGCCCCGTTTCTGCAGGTCCGGCCGAACCGCCATCGCGGCGACAGGCGCTGCTCAGGCAAATTTGGCGGAAATGCTGTCGACCTTGCGGTCGGTGCTTGCCCGGGAAACCACGCTAGACATTAGCATGGCACCCCGAAGCCGGCATCAGGCAACGGTGGCTTTCACCTGGTTGACGATGGCGGCAAAGGCAGGCTTGTCATGAATAGCCATGTCCGACAGCACCTTGCGGTCCAGCTCAATCGAAGCCCGCTTCAGGCCGTTCATGAACACGCTGTAGGTCATGCCATGCTCACGCGAAGCAGCATTGATACGCGCAATCCAGAGAGCGCGGAACACGCGCTTCTTGTTGCGGCGATCGCGGTATGCGTACTGGCCAGCACGCATGACCGCCTGCTTGGCGATACGGTAGACGTTATTACGACGGCCGCGGAAACCCTTGGCGGCGACGATGACTTTCTTATGGCGGGCCCGTGCAGTGACCCCACGTTTTACTCGAGGCATGTAATGCTCCTTTCGTTTTCGTTAGGGTTATGCGTAAGGCATCATTGCGCGAACGGCCTTCAGGTTCGTCTCATGGACGTCCTGGGTGCCGCGCAACTGGCGCTTATTCTTGGTGGTCTTCTTGGTCAAGATGTGACGCTTGAAGGCCTGGCCACGCTTGAACGAACCATTCGGACGCGCAGTAAAGCGCTTGGAGGCGCTTTTCTTGGTCTTCATCTTCGGCATGAAATACTCCAGCTTCTATGACATGCATGCAGGTGGCCAGCTAGCGCCGACACTTGCAAAACCCGCATCCACTTATTGTTGCGCTAAAGCCGCGTGCGGCCTCTGCGCTGCTTTCGCACGACGCCGCGCCCGGAGGGATTCCCCTCCGGGCCGCAGCGACGCGCAAAATCTTACTTCTTCTTCTTGGGAGACAGCACCATCACCATCTGGCGGCCTTCCATCTTCGGCATCTGCTCGACCTGGCCAACTTCTTCCAGATCCGCCTTCAGGCGTTCGAGCACACGCGCGCCGATTTCCTGGTGCGCCATCTCACGGCCGCGGAAACGCAGCGTGATCTTGGTCTTGTCGCCGTCTTCGAGGAAGCGCTTCAGGTTGCGCAGCTTGACGTTGTAGTCGCCATCATCCGTACCCGGCCGGAACTTGACTTCCTTGACCTGGATGATCTTCTGCTTCAGCTTGGCGTCGTGCGCGCGCTTGGCTTCCTCGTACTTGAACTTGCCGTAATCCATGATACGGGCAACCGGCGGCACCGCTGTAGGAGCGATTTCCACCAAGTCCAAGTCCTTATCCTCAGCCAGGCGGAGCGCGTCCATGAACTTGACGATGCCGAGCTGCTCGTTATCAACCCCGACCAAGCGCAATTCGGGTGCGCTGATTTCGCGATTGATGCGATGACCTTTGTCTGTAGCGATGTTGCGTTACCTCAAGAAGACAAAAAACAAGCCGTGCTCATCCCATCAGGCTTTGCTGGCTACGTCCTGTTGCAGACGCTCCACAAACGCGGAGACGGACATCACGCCCAGATCCACGTTGCCACGGGCACGCACGGCCACTTGACTGGCATCCCGTTCTTTGTCGCCCACTACCAGGAGGTAGGGGATCTTCTGAAGGGAATGCTCGCGGATTTTATACGTAATTTTCTCGTTACGCAAATCMGCCTTAGCCCTAAATCCTTGTTTTTGCAGCAGTTGCACGACGTTTTCGGCATATTCCGCCTGCGAGTCGGCAATATTCAGCACCAGGACCTGCTCTGGCGCCAGCCAGGCGGGCAGTGCGCCGGCGTGGTTTTCCAGCAAGATGCCCAGGAAGCGCTCGAAAGAGCCCAGGATGGCCCGGTGCAGCATGACCGGGCGCTTGCGCGAGTTGTCTTCGGAGACGTATTCGGCATCCAGGCGCTCCGGCAGCACCAGGTCCAGCTGCAGCGTGCCGCATTGCCAAGACCGGCCGATGGCGTCCTTGATATGGTATTCGACCTTGGGACCATAGAAGGCGCCCTCGCCCGGCAGTTCCTCCCACTCCACGCCGCAGGCGCGCAGCGCCAGGCGCAGGCCTTCCTCGGCGTGATCCCAGACTTCGTCCGAACCGGCGCGCTGATCCGGGCGCAGCGACAACTTGACCGCGATATCCTTGAAGCCGAAATCGTCGTACACGGAGAACGCCAGCTCGTTGAAAGCCTTGGCCTCCGCGACGATCTGCTCTTCCGTGCAGAAAATGTGCGCGTCATCCTGCACAAAACCACGCACGCGCATCAGCCCGTGCAGCGCGCCGGAGGGCTCGTTGCGATGGCAGGCGCCGAACTCGGCTAGGCGCAGCGGCAGGTCGCGGTAGGAGCGCAGGCCGTGATTGAAAATCTGCACATGGCCAGGGCAGTTMATCGGCTTGATCGCGTAGTCGCGCTTCTCCGACTCCGTGACGAACATGTTCTCCTTGTAGTTCTGCCAGTGGCCTGACTTCTCCCACAGCGAACGATCCATCACTTGCGGCGTGCGCACTTCTTCATAGCCGGCCTGCGTCAGGCGGCCACGCATGTACTGCTCCACCGCCTGCCACACCTGCCAGCCCTTCGGGTGCCAGAACACCATGCCCGGCGCCTCTTCCTGCAGGTGGAACAGGTCGAGCAGCTTGCCCAGCTTGCGGTGGTCGCGCTTCTCGGCCTCTTCCAGCATGTGCAGGTAGGCTTCCTGGTCTTCCTTCTTGGCCCAGGCCGTGCCATAGATGCGCTGAAGCATCTCGTTCTTGGCGTCGCCGCGCCAGTAGGCACCCGCCACCTTCATCAGCTTGAAGACCTTGAGCTTGCCCGTGGACGGCACGTGCGGGCCACGGCAAAGGTCGACGAACTCGCCTTCGCGATACAGGCCGATCTCCTGGTCCTGCGGGATCGAGGCGATGATCTCGGCCTTGTACTTCTCGCCCATCGACTCGAACAGCTTCACGGCTTCGTCGCGGCTCCAGACTTCGCGCGTTACCTTCTCGTCCTTCTTGGCGAGCTCGGCCATCTTCTTCTCGATGGCGACSAGGTCYTCGGGCGTGAAGGGGCGCTTGTAGGCGAAGTCGTAGTAGAAGCCGTTCTCGATCACCGGGCCGATCGTCACCTGCGCCTCGGGATACAGCACCTTGACAGCGTAGGCCAGCAAGTGCGCCGTCGAGTGACGGATCACATCAACGCCATCGGCATCCTTGTCCGTGACGATGGCGAGAGCAGCATCGCGCTCGATGAGGAAGCTGGTGTCGACCATCAGCCCATCCACCTTGCCCGCCAGGGCAGCCTTGGCCAGGCCCGAGCCAATGCTCTGCGCCACTTCGGCCACCGTTACCGGGCCGGGGAATTCGCGTCGGGAACCATCCGGCAGCGTGATTGCGATCATCTTGCACCTCATCAGAAATCCACCCGCCGGCACCGTACGGCCGGCAAGCGAATAAAAAGCATCTTGTAGCGCCGGGCTCATGCCACTTCATGCAACCAGCCTGAGCCAGGCAGCGGGGACTTCGCTCGGATCCACCCACGGGCGACCGAGCAGGATAGCAGGGAGCCAATAAGCGACAGACGAAAAAAAACGCAGCCAAGGCTGCGTTGTTTTTCGATTTAACCCCAATCTACCGGGTCCGAAGGCGCACCTCGACTACTGTCGCTAATTAGCGGTAGTAGTTCGCTGTGTCTTGAACATGGCGCCTTTTCCGTTCCAGGTTATCGGGATCAACCGGACTGCTTCGGTACTGCTTACTGCTATGCGTTGGTAGGCTCGATTGGACTCGAACCAACGACCCCCACCATGTCAAGGTGGTGCTCTAACCAGCTGAGCTACGAGCCTATGTACTGCTTGAAACTAACCGCTGTATGCGCCTGCTGCACTGCGCCTACGTCTTACTGCTTGTTCGTTGGTAGGCTCGATTGGACTCGAACCAACGACCCCCACCATGTCAAGGTGGTGCTCTAACCAGCTGAGCTACGAGCCTACGGAGAACGAAAGTATAGCATCACTTTCTTTTCGCTTGCAAGACCCCCACCACATCTTCGATCAAACCGAGTGCGCGCTGCAACTGCGTGGCCTCGGAAACCTCGGCGGTAAACTGCATCCGCGCGACGCCTTTGCTCGACAGCGTCTTCACGCCGGTGACGTTGATCTTCTCGCGCGACAGCACTTCGGAGATGTCACGCAGCAGCCCTTGCCGGTCGATCGCCTCCACGTGGATGTCCACCGGATAGACGGCATCACTGCGCTTGCCCCACTCGGTATGGATCACGCGCTCCGGCGCGCGCGCCGAGAGCTGCCCGAAGGTGTGGCAGGTGCGGCGGTGGATCGAGACGCCGCGCCCGCGCGTGACGAAGCCCACGATCTCGTCCGGCGGCGCCGGCTTGCAGCATTTGGACATCTGCGTGAGCAGCGAATCCACGCCCACCACCAGCACACCGCTCTTGGCGCCACGCGCCACGCTGGTGGCGCGGCTCTTCTTGGTGACGGCCTCTTCCTCGCTCTGCACCACCGCGGCTTCGCCCTCGGGGTGCCGCAGCGCCTGCTCCACATGGCGCAGGCTGAACTCATCCTTGGCGACCGCGGCGAACAGGTCGTCCGGCATCTTGAAACCCAGCCGCGCGGCAAGGTCATCCAGGTTGACAGCGGTCTTGCCCTCGCGCTGCAAGGTCTTGTCGATCAGCGCGCGGCCTTGCGACATGGTCTCTTGCGAATCCAGCGCATTGAACCAGGCGCGCACCTTGGCACGCGCCCGCGGGCTGGCCAGGTAGCCTAGTTCCGCGTTGAGCCAGTCGCGTGACGGGCCGCCCTGCTTGACGGCAATGATGTCCACCGTCTGCCCGTTCTTCAGCGGCGTGTTCAGCGGCACCATGGTGCCGTCCACGCGCGCGCCGCGACAGCGATGGCCCAGGTCCGTATGCAGGTAGTACGCGAAATCCACCGGCGTAGCGCCCTGCGGTAACGCCACCACGCGCGCCTGCGGCGTCAGCACGTAGAGGTGGTCGTCGATGGCCGCGTGCTTGAGCTGCTCCCACGGCGACTCGTCGTGCGCAACCGAATGATCGGCGTCGTCCTTCCACGCCAGCAGCTGGCGCAGCCACGCGATCTTCTCGTCGTAGCGTTCGCTGGCGGAGAACTGGCCGCTATAACCCTTGCTGCCCGCCTCCTTGTAGCGCCAGTGCGCGGCCACGCCGTACTCGGCGAAGTGATGCATCTCCTGGGTGCGGATCTGCACCTCGAAGGCGCGCCCGTCGTCGCCGATCACGACCGTGTGCAGCGACTTGTAGCCGTTCGATTTGGGCCGGGAAATATAGTCGTCGAACTCGCGCGGGATCGGCTGCCAGATATGGTGCACGATGCCCAGCACGGTGTAGCAATCCTTGATGTCGTCGACGATCACGCGGAAGGCTCGCACATCGTAGAGATCGGCGAAGTCGAGCTCCTTGCCGCGCATCTTCTTCCAGATGCTGTAGATATGCTTGGGCCGCCCGCTCACCTCGGCGCGGATCTCGGCCGATGCCAGCTCGGACTGTAGCCGCGCGATGGCRCTGGCGATATAGCCTTCGCGCTCGATGCGTTTTTCGTCGAGCAGCCGCGCGATGCGCTTGTAGGTGTCGGGCTGCTCGAAGCGGAATGCCAGGTCCTCCAGCTCCCACTTCATCTGCCAGATCCCGAGCCGGTTGGCCAGCGGCGCGTAGATGTCCAGCGTTTCACGCGCGACGCCCGGCAGCGGCTGCGCCTTGACCTGCGCCAGCCAGCGCAGCGTCTGCAGCCGCGAGGCGAGGCGCACCAGCACCACGCGGATGTCCTGCGCGAAGGCCAGCAGCATCTTGCGCAGCGCCTCCACCTGCTCCTGGCGCGCGGCGATTTCGTCCTTGGTGGTTTCAGGCGCGCCGCTGTGGCCCACCGCGATCGCGCCGATGCGCAACAACTGCCGCACACCCTTGACCAGCCCCGCCACCTCTTCGCCGAAGAGCGGCTCGATTTCCTCCTCGCTGCCAGGCACGAACGCGGCCAGCGCAAACAGGCAGGCCGCCGCGCGCGCGGCATCGTCGACGCGCAGGCCGTCGAGAATGCGCAGCATGCCCTCGGCATGCGAGAGCACGGTTTCGCCGGTGGGCAGCAACGCCGCGCTGCCGCGCTCGCGCACGAACGCCAGGGCGCGCTCCACCAGCCCGGCATCGGGCGTGCCGGCAATCTGCCCGGTCAGGTCAGTCGACGTCACCATCTCGCTGCCCCAGCCTTACTTGAGCGCGGCGGTGACCACCACTTCGATCAGGTACTGCGGATTGGCCAGGCGAGCCTCCACGGTGGCGCGCGGGGGCGTATGGCCCTGCACCACCCACGCGTCCCAGACTTCGTTCATGATGCCGATCTGGTCGACGTCGGTGAGGAAGATCTGGCACGAGAGAATCCGGCTCTTGTCGCTGCCCGCTTCGTTCAAGAGGCGCTCGATATGCCCCAGCACCTCGGCGGTCTGGCCACGCAGGTCCGCGCCGGGATCGACTTCCGGCACCTGGCCGGCGAGGTAGACCACGCCGTTGTAGATCGCGTATTCGGACAGGCGCTTGCCCACGTGGGCGCGCTTCAGTTCATTGGTACTCATGGCAATACTTTAGTCGTCGGGTAAAACATCAAGATCATCGGGCCCAGGCAGCGCGTCTCGCTTCAGCCCGCGCCCAGGAAAAACTGCTTGGCGATGGCCACTTGCGCGGGATCGATGAACGTCGGGGCATGCCCCACATCCGGCACTTCCACGGAGGTCACGTTGCGCCCGCGCGCCACCATTTCCGCCACCGTCTCGCGCGTGAGCAGGTCGGACTGCGCGCCGCGCACCAACAGCGTGGGCGCCTGGATGGCCTCGAACATCTGCCACAGCGCTGCCTCGCCCGCGCTCACCTGCTCGGGCGTGGTCTCGCGGAACGGCACCGCCATCGCCGGATCGTAATGCAAGCCCCATTCCAGGCCTTCCGCGCCCTGCACGGGCTTGAGGATGGCGCCGTTGAGCTCGCGCCATTGCTCGGGCGTGTGCCGGCCAAAAGACGCGCTGATGGTCTGCAGGTAAGCCAGGCCTTCCTCGAAGGTCTTGAAGCGCACCGGCAGGCCCAGGTAGGCACCGATCCGCTCCACCGCCGAGGCGGCGATGCGCGGGCCCACGTCGTTGAGCAGCAGCTTGCGCACCGGCGACTTGGGCAGGCCCGCCAGTCCCATGCCGATCAGGCCGCCCATCGAGGTGCCGAACCAGTCGACCTGCTCGACATTGAGCCGGGCGATCAGGGTGACCATATCGGACACGTACTGCGGCGCCACGTAGCGGCGCGGGTCCGCGAGCCAGTCCGAGCGGCCGCGCCCGACCACGTCGGGGCACACCACACGGTACTCGCCGCACAAGGCGGCCGCAACGGTGTCGAAGTCGCGGCCGGTGCGCGTCAGGCCATGCACGCACATCAGCACCCGGGGATTGGTGGGATCGCCCCACTCGTGATAGGCCATGCGGTGAAGACCCGCCGGGCTGATGCACTGGACGAAGCCGAGGCGCGGACTGACTGACGACATCTGAACTCCCTGGCAAGACGGTAGCAAGAATGGCGCCGCCGGCATGGTGGCGCCCGGGTTGGGCAAAGGTGGATTGTACGCTGCAGCAGTTACAATGCCACAGCATCGGGGTTCTCGCCGCCATGCCTTTGCCGCTGGCGCGCGACGGGTCCCTCGCGCAGTCCAATTCCAACGTGCAAAGCACTCCGACGAAAGGGCAAACATGCTTAAAGGCAAGACGGCACTGGTCACAGGTTCCACCAGCGGTATCGGGCTCGGCATCGCACAGGCGCTGGCCGCCCAGGGCGCCAACATTATCGTCAACGGCTTCGGCGATGCAGAAGCCGCCAAGCGCGAGATCGCGCAGGCCGGCACGGACATCCGCGTGGGCTACCACGGCGCGGACATGAGCAAGTCCGCCGAGATCGAGGACATGATGCGCTACGCCGACGCGGAATTCGGCGGCGCCGATATCCTCGTCAACAATGCCGGCATCCAGCACGTGGCCAATATCGAGGACTTCCCGCCCGAGCGCTGGGACGCGATCATCGCCATCAACCTGACCTCCGCCTTCCACACCACCCGCCTCGCCCTGCCCGGCATGAAGCGCAAGGACTGGGGCCGCATCATCAATATCGCCTCCGCCCACGGGCTGGTGGCCTCCGCGCAAAAATCCGCCTACGTAGCCGCCAAGCACGGCATCGCCGGCCTGACCAAGGTCACCGCGCTGGAAACCGCCCAGACCGGCGTGACGGCCAATGCGATCTGCCCGGGCTGGGTGCTGACGCCGCTGGTGCAAAAGCAGGTCGAAGCGCGCGCGCAGAAGGACGGCATTCCAGTGGAGCAGGCCAAGCACGAACTGGTGATCGAGAAGCAGCCTTCGGGCCAGTTCGTCACGCCCGACGAGCTTGGCGCGCTGGCCGTGTTCCTGGCCAGCGACGCGGCCCGCCAGGTGCGCGGTGTGGCCTGGAACATGGATGGCGGCTGGGTGGCGCAATGAGCGCAATGAAAACAAAGGCAMAGAGCATGCAACGGCGCCACGTTCTGCGCGCCCTGACCCTGGGCGCCGCCGCCTCGCTGGGGCTGCGCGCCGGCGCCAGCGCCGCTGCCGCCCCGCTCGCCATCGAGGTGTACAAGAGCCCGCAATGCGGCTGTTGCGAGGGCTGGGTCGAGCACCTGCGCGCGAACGGCGTTGCCGTGACCGTGCGCGACGTGGAAGACACCGGCGTCTATCGCGCCCGCTTCGGCATTCCAGAACGCTTCGGCTCCTGCCATACCGGCCGCATCGCCGGCTATGCGATCGAGGGCCATGTGCCGGCCGCCGACATCAAGCGGCTGGTGGCCAGCAAACCCAAGGCCGTGGGCCTGGCCGTGCCCGCCATGCCGGTCGGCTCGCCAGGCATGGAACAGGGCACGCGCAAGGACCCGTTCGATGTCCTGCTGGTCCGCGCCGATGGCGGCGCATCGGTCTTCGCCAGCTACAACAAGCGCAGCACCTGAAGCACCGGAAGCACCCTCAGCAGCTGACAAAGGCGCCCCGGCGCTGAGAACAAAAAACCCCGCGAACGCAAGCTCGCGGGGTTTTTCTCATTGCGGCAGCGCGTATCAGAGCAGCGGAGCGCCCGTCTTGCTCTGGATCTCTTCGCGGCTCACGCCCGGCGCGGTTTCCACCAGCTTCAGGCCCGCTTCGGTCACGTCGATCACGCCGAGGTCCGTGATGATGCGATTGACCACACCCACGCCGGTCAGCGGCAGTGCGCACGAAGCCAGGATCTTGATGTCCTCGCTGCCGTCCTTCTTCTTGGCGGTGTGTTCCATCAGCACCACCACGCGGCCAACACCAGCCACCAGGTCCATCGCGCCGCCCATGCCCTTGACCATCTTGCCCGGGATCATCCAATTGGCCAGGTCGCCCTTCTCGCTGACCTGCATGGCGCCGAGGATAGCCAGGTTGATATGGCCGCCGCGAATCATCGCGAAGGAATCCGCCGAGGAGAAGATCGACGAGCCCGGCAGCGTCGTCACGGTCTGCTTGCCGGCGTTGATCATGTCAGCGTCGACCTCGGCCTCGGTCGGGAACGGGCCGATGCCCAGCAGGCCATTCTCGGATTGCAGCCAGACTTCCATGCCTTGCGGCACGTGGTTGGCCACCAGCGTCGGCAGGCCGATGCCCAGGTTCACATAGAAACCGTCCTGCAGTTCGCTCGCGGCGCGCGCCGCCATTTCGTCACGTGTCCATGCCATGATGATTCTCCTTAGCCCGCGGCACGCACGGTGCGCTGCTCGATGCGTTTCTCGGGGTTGGCGTTCAGCACGATGCGCTGCACGAAGATGCCCGGGGTGTGGACCTCATCCGGATCCAGCGTGCCGGTATCGACCAGGTGCTCGACCTCGACGATGGTGACCTTGCCGGCCATCGCGCACATCGGGTTGAAGTTGCGCGCGGTGCGGCGGAACACCAGGTTGCCGGCGCGGTCCGCCTTGTATGCCTTGACCAGGGCCACGTCAGCGGTCAGCGCACGTTCCATCACGTACTGCTGGCCATCGAACTCGCGGATTTCCTTGCCGTCGGCCACGATGGTGCCCACGCCGGTCTTGGTGAAGAAGGCCGGGATGCCCGAGCCGCCGGCGCGCAGCTTCTCGGCCAGCGTGCCCTGCGGGGTGAATTCCAGTTCGAGTTCGCCGGCCAGGTACTGGCGCTCGAACTCCTTGTTCTCACCCACGTACGACGAAATCATCTTCTTGATCTGGCGTGTGGCAAGCAGCAGGCCCAGGCCGAAACCGTCCACCCCGGCGTTATTCGAGATGCAGGTGAGCTGCTTGGCACCACTGTCGCGCAGCGCGGCAATCAGCGCCTCCGGGATGCCGCACAGACCGAAACCGCCAACCGCGATCGTCTGGCCGTCGCGAACGACGCCCGCGAGCGCCTCCGCGGCACTGGCGTAGACCTTGTTCATGTTTGCTCCTTCCTCGGTGATTTCCTGTCATTGCGCCCGCCTCCAGGTGATGCCAGCGAGTCACGCAGGGAAATTGTAACGGTACAATCGGACGGAGATCGTCCAGCTGCCAACCGTCCGACAGCATACGCAAGCGTCGCATCCCGCGCCAATACGTACAATTACATAAGCAAATGCCCGCCATCGACTACCAGACCGCCTTCCAGCTCGCCCCAGTCGGCCTCGTGCTGTCGCGCGAGCGCATGATCGAGGACTGCAACGACGAGCTCTGCCACATCTTTGGCACCACCCGGGCCGCCCTGATCGGCGAATCGTTCCAGGTGCTCTATCCCACCGCCGACGAGTTCGAGCGCACCGGCGCGCGCATCGTGCCGATCATGAACGCCAAAGGCTCCTACTCCGACGAGCGCATCATGAAGCGCGCCGGGGGCGACCTGTTCTGGTGCCACGTCAYCGGGCGCTCGCTGGACCGCCAGCAGCCCTTGGGCGCCGGCATCTGGACCTTCGAAGACCTATCGCAAAAGCGCCCGGTCACCGCCGAGCTGACGGCGCGCGAACGCGATATCGCCGCGCAACTGGTGGATGGCAAGACCAGCAAGCAGATCGGCAAGCTGCTTTCCATCAGCCCCCGCACGGTGGACATCTACCGGGCCAGGCTGATGAAGAAGTACGGCGCGCATACCTCGGTCGACCTGGTGCAACGCCTGGTCAACCACTAAGGGCGACGCCCTACTCCATCAGCGCCCGGATTGCCGGCGGCACGGGCACCGATTTCTCGGCCTCGTAGTCGCACCAGACCACCTTGGCGCCGCCTTGCGCGTACACCACGTCCGGCTGGTCGATGCGGCGGATCTCCATGCGGGTCTCGAAGCTCGTGCGCCCCAGGTCGCCCGCAAACATCCGGCACTCGATATCCCCGGGATAGCGCAACTGCTTCAGGAAACTCATGTGGGCGTTGATGATGACTGGTCCGCAACCGCTGGCGTCCTTGCCGCCATGTCCCAGCGACTCGAACCAGGCAATGCGCGCCTGTTCCAGGTAGCGGAAGTAGACCGTGTTGTTGACATGGCCCATGGCGTCCATGTCGCCCCAACGGATGGGCATGTGCAGAGTGAATACGGGTTTCATCCGCGTGAGCGTAACACCGGGAGCCGGTCGCTTCCATCGGCGAAAGCGACGGTTTGCGCATCGGCACATCAGGAGGACGGCTGCCTTGGCCTTCGATCCGCCAAGCCTGCTCATCTCGGAGCAAGCCGAATCTGCGTTCAGAAGTTGAGGCGAGTGCCGGCCGGCGACGGACGCCGCCGGCATGACAGGCAAAGCCAGGAACGATGGCTTAACGCGATGGCTTAGCGGCGCACAGGGCGATCGCTGCCGGGCGCGCCCGGGATGCCGAGGCCGGAATCCGTCAGGGACGATTCCATGCGGCGGATCTGCTGCTGCAGCTGCTCCAGGCGGATACGGGAGGCTCGGCTCTCGATTTCCGCGCTCTGAACCTCGACGCGCGCCGTCTTCTGCTCTTCGGCGATACGCTGGCGCTGCGCCTGCATCACGCGCACGTCTTCATTGAGCGCATTGGCACGCGCCTCGGTTTCTTGCAGTGCCTTGTCAAACGCGCGTTTTTGCGATGCCAGCACCTGGCGGCGGATATCGTCATCGGCCCAGGCCGCGCTCTGCTGCGTTACCTGGCGGTAAGCCTGTTCCGCCGCCCCGATCGATTCGAAGCGGAAAACCCGCCAGAGATTCTTCTGGTAAAACAGCGCCACATAGCAAACCACCTGATCGTCCGCGAGCATCAGCGTGGTGCCGTAGTCGCCGTTGTAGCTGGTGCGCAGCTCGCGCACCGACCTGTCGCGCAGGCGCTTCTGCAGCTCCGATACCAACCCCAGGGATGCCGGCGAGGCCTGCGGCATGCTGCCCGAAGCGGTCAGCGGCGCCGGGGCCACCGACATCGGCACGGGCTCGGCCGCCGCCACGACACCGGAGGCGGACAGCGACAAGGCCAGGCCGATCAGGCTGGCTAGCAAGGGGGCGCGGCAGGAATTATTCAACATGGCGTTCCGGCTGGGACGGGGACGAAATACGGTTCAGGAAATCGGGGTGCATCATGCGGCACTGCCCGACGGCAATGATGCGCAACGCGCACCCCACCGACGGCGGATTGTAACAAGCTTCCCAGCAAGGACCGCGTTTTGTAACCATTGCGGGATTGGCGGTGCCATTCCCGCAACAGCCCCACGGGCGTGGGGGAGCGTTAGCGCCGCCCCACGCCTTGGCGATTGCCAGCCGCTTAGCGCTTGGCGATCGAGGCTTCTGCCTTGCTCACCAGATCCACGCCAATCTGCTTCTTCCACTTGTCATAGACCTTGGTCGTGGCCTTGCGGAAGGCATCGTGCTCGGCCGGCGTCAGTTGCGCCACCTTCACACCGTGGGTTTCCATATCCTTCCAGGCCGGCGCGCCCGCCTCGACCAGGCCCTTGCGGGCCAGTGCCGTTTCCTGCTTGCCGGCGTCGATGGCGGCTTGCTTGACGATCTCGCGGTCGGCCGGCGTCCAGCTTTCCCAGATCTGCTTGTTGACCACGAAGATCAGCGGGTCAGCCACGTAGCCCCAGGTGGTCACGTACTTCTGGCCCACCGTGTAGAGCTTGGCGGCGGCGAACACCGATTGCGGATTTTCCTGGCCATCCACCGCGCCCGAGGCCATGGCCGGCTGCGCGTCGGCCCAGCTCATCTGGGTCGGGTTGGCGCGTGAGGGCGTCCAGTGCCTTGTAGTCAGGCATCAGGAACGGCAGCGAGAACAGGTTCAGCTCCTTSACCTGCGGYGACCARTTGATSGTSGAGCCSACSGCCATGTCGATCACGCCCTGGCGGATCGCCGAGAACTCGCGGGTCTGGTCGCCGGCCACCAGCGAGGTGCCCGGRTACAGTTTGATGTTGATGCGGCCGCTGGTGCGCTGGCGCACCAGGTCGGCCCAGATCTCGCCGCCCTTGCCCCACGGGAAGGCCGGGCCGAGCACCAGCGACATCTTGTACTCGGCTTTGTAGCTCTGCGCCATGGCGCCAGCGGGCGCGAGGGCAGCAGCGGCGATGGTGGCTGCCAGCGACAGCATCAGGGCACGACGTTTCATGGGTTCTCTCCTCTCAGGATCTGTTGTGTGTGATTTGTTTCTTATGCATTGCGCTGAGCGTGGCCCAGCGCGGACCTGGCAGCGCGGGAGCCAGTCCCGCCCTGCCTGATGAACGCCAGCAAACGCCAGCTTCAGCCTTAATAACCCAGGTAGTCAGGCAACCAGGTCGCCAGCGGCGGGAAGGCCAGCACCAGCAGCATGGCGACAAACATCGCCAGCAGCATCCACACCACCCAGGGCACGGTCTCTTCCATGCGCACGCGCGCGATCCGGCACGAGACCATCAGGTTCACCGCCAGCGGCGGCGTGAACTGGCCAAGCGCGACCTTGAGCGTCAGCACCACGCCKAACCACACCGGGTTCCAGTGGAAGGCATTGGCGATCGGCAGCAGCAGCGGCACGAAGATCAGGAAGATCGAGATGCCGTCGAGGAACATCCCCACCGTCATCAACAAGGCCACGATCAGCGCCAGCACGCCGTATTCGCCCAACCCGGAATGCGCGATGGCATTGGCCAGCGGATCGATCACGCCCAGCGTGGATAGCGCGTAGGCAAAGATGCCGGCCAGCGCCACCACCAGCAGGATCACCGCGGAAGTCTCCGCCGCCTCCTGGAAGATCACGAACAGGTCGCGCATGCCGATGCTGCGGTAGATCACCATGCCGACGAACAGGCCGTACACCACCGCCACCACGGCGGCTTCGGTTGGCGTGAACCAGCCCGCGCGCATGCCGCCCAGGATCAGGAACGGCGCGACCAGGCCCCAGGCCGCTTCGCGCAGGCTCTTCCAGAACGGCGGACGCGGCAAGCCGGCCTCGATGGCGCCCATATTGTGCTTGCGCGCCAGCCAGACGGCCGGCACGATCAGCGCCACGCCGGCCAGGATGCCAGGGATCATGCCGGCGGCAAACAGCGCCGGCACCGAGGCGCCGGGCACCAGCACGCTGTAGATGATGAACGCAACGGACGGCGGGATCAGGATGTCGGTCGCCGCGGCAGCGCCGACCACGGCCGCGCTGTACGCGCCGGGATAGCCGGCCCGCGACATCGCGGCGATCATCACCCCGCCCACCGCGGCCGCATTGGCCGGGCCRGAGCCGGAGATGCCGCCCAGGAACATGGCGACCAGGATGGCCACGAGCGGCAGCATGCCCGGACCGCGCCCGACRATGGCAATGGCGAAGGTCACCAGCCGCTGCGCCACGCCGGAACGGTCGAAGATCGAGCCGACCAGCACGAACATCGGGATCGCCAGCAGCGGGTACTTGCCCAGGCCGGCGTAGAAATTCTGCGGTACGGCCAGCAGGCCGAACATCTGGGTGTCCAGGTTGGACAGGCCGATCGCCACCAGGCCGCCAAGGCCCAGCGACACGCCGATCGGCACGCCCAGCATCATCAAGCCCAGGAACACCACGAACAGGATAATGGCAATGAGGGTCATGGCGTGGACTCCGACGCCGCTGCGCCGTCGATGCGCTCGGCATGCAGGGCCTTGAGCGCGCGCAGGTTGCGCACCGCTACGCCAAGCGCCCGCAGCGCGATGGCGGCGGACAGCACCGGCAGCCAGACGGAGTACCACCAGCTAGGCACGCCAATGCCCGGCGAGGTCTCTCCAAACGTGTATTCGTCCCACGCCACGCGAGCGCCAAGCACCGCCAGCGCGATGAACATGACCGCAACGGCCACCGCCGACAGCACCGCCAGGCGCCGCTGGCGCGCCGCGCTGCCGCGATCGAAAAAGAACTCGATGCGGATATTGCGGTCGCGCGCCACGGCCGCGCTGCCTGCCACCAGGGCCAGCACGATCATCAGGAAGACCGAGAATTCCTCGGTCCAGGCAAACGATTCATCGGTGAAATAACGGACCACCACGTTGGCGAAGGTGATGCACACCAGCAGCACCATGACGATCACGCCAACCCAGTCTTCAATTCGCGGCGATACCTTGAAGCCGCTGTCCCCTTGCTGGCTGGCGCCAGTCTCGTCCGGCATGGCCGTGACGTGTTTTGGGTCGGCATCGCGCCGCCCCTCCCGATCTGCTTGCATCTCCCCGGCCTCCGGTCCGGTCCGCGCGGCGCCGCTGGCTGCGCACGGATTTTCTCTTTGAATTATGTAAAGACTTAATCTCAAGACATGGCGGATTATGCCAAGACTTGCAGAGCGCGCGGGAACTTTTGCTCCATGCCGCGCGTTACGCCTGCTGGACAGGGGTACCCAAGCACCCCACGCTGGCTCGCGCCAACAGGCAGTCTTCTGGCCATGGGAATCCGGCAGGCCATCGATTCCGCAGGGTGCCCAAGGGGACCGGTACGCCCAGGGACCGTGAATCGCACGCCCCGCCGCCGCTTTTGGCGCGGGCCAGGGCCAACCTGCCGGCAAGCGCGCGCGAAGCGTGCGCCGCCCCTTCTGGCAGCTACACCATGCCGTCGTCGGCGGTAATGATCGCGCCGTTGATGAATGCCGACTGGTCGGACGCCAGCAGCAACAGCAGGCCGTCCAGGTCCTCAGGCTTGCCCACGCGCTTGCGCGGCAGCATCTGGACCAGCTTCTGGCCGGCGTCGGTATCCCAGTGGTGGTGGTTGATATCGGTGTCGATATAACCGGGGCAGATGGCGTTGACGTTGATGCCATGGCGCGCCCACTCCAGCGCCATCGACTTGGTCATGTGCACCACCGCGGCCTTGCTCATGCAGTACACGCCGATCTGCGAGAGCACCTTGAGCCCGGCGACCGAGGCGATATTGACGATGCGCGACTGCGGCAGCGGATTGCCGTTCTTCTCGGCACCCTTGGCGCGTGCAATCATGCGCTTGGCCACTTCCTGCGCCACGAAGAAAGCGCCCCGGGTATTGGTGTCGAAGACGAAATCGAAGTCGTCAGGGGTTACGTCGGTCAGGCGCTGGGTGGTAGAGACGCCCGAGTTATTGACCAAGATGTCGATCGCCCCGGCCTCGGTCTCGGCATGCGCCACCGCGGAACGCACGCTGTCGTGGTCGGTCACGTCGAGCTGCACCACGTGCGCGCTGCCGCCCTCGGCCTCGATCGCGGCACGTAGCTCCTTGAGCCGCTCGGTACGCCGCGACGCCAGGATGACCTTGGCGCCGGCACTCGCCAGGACGTGGGCAAACCGCGTGCCCAGACCGCTTGAAGCGCCTGTCACCAGCGCGACCTTGCCTTCCAGATTGATCGACAATCCCATAATGGCCTCTATGTTCGGGAGCCCCCGGCGCCGCCTGCCATGGCCACGGCCAACGGGCGCTCCTCGCGAAATCTGCCTGCTGAAACCGAAGGCAGCATATCAAAAAAAGAACGGTCGTTCCAAAAAAAATCTTGCCTGACCATGGCGAGTCCCGGACAATGCCGGAGATTCTAAGAACTCGGGCCACAAAGGGAAAGAGGAAAAACGCGCATGGCCGCCACGATTTGGCGAGTGCGCCGCGCCGCCCCTGCCCCAAGTTCCCCCCGATCATCGCATCCCCGGTACTACCGAACACGGCATTTCCCACAATTGCGCGCAAGTTGCCAAGAATAGAGGGTTAGAGACAATGAATCAGCAACAGCTCCTGGAGCAGTACGGCCCCCGCGAGGCCATGGAATACGACGTCGTCATCGTTGGCGGCGGCCCCGCCGGCCTGGCAACCGCCATCCGCCTGAAGCAGCTCGCCCAGGAGAAAGGCAACGAGGTCAATGTCTGCGTGCTGGAAAAGGGCTCCGAGCCGGGCGCCCACATCCTGTCCGGCGCCATCATGGACCCGGTTGCGCTCGATGAGCTGATCCCCAACTGGAAGGAACTTGGCGCCCCGCTGAACCAACCGGTCTCTGAAGACAAGTTCCTGTTCCTCAACGAAACCGGTTCCAAAGCCACGCCGTCCGTCCTGCTGCCGGAGTGCTTCCACAACCACGGCAACTACATCGTCAGCCTGTCCAACTTCACGCGCTGGCTGGGGCAACAGGCCGAAGGCCTGGGCGTTGAAATCTTCCCGGGCTTCCCGGCCGCCGAAGTGCTCTACAACGACGACGGCTCGGTCAAGGGCGTGGCCACCGGCAACATGGGCATCAACAAGGAAGGCGAGCCGACCGAGAATTTCCAGCTCGGCATGGAGCTGCACGCCAAGTACACCATCTTCGCTGAAGGGTCGCGCGGCCACCTGGGCAAGCAGCTGATCGCCAAGTACAAGCTCGACGACGGCAAGGATCCGCAAAGCTACGGCATCGGCCTGAAAGAGCTGTGGGAGATCGATCCCGCCAAGCACCAGCCGGGCCTGGTGGTGCACACCGCCGGCTGGCCGCTGGACCCGGCCACCTACGGCGGCTCCTTCCTGTACCACATGGAAGACAACAAGGTCGCCGTGGGCTTCGTGGTGGGCCTGGACTACACCAACCCCTGGCTCTCCCCGTTCGAGGAGTTCCAGCGCTTCAAGACGCACCCGGAAATCCGCACGTATTTTGAAGGCGGCAAGCGCATCAGCTACGGCGCGCGCGCCATTACGGCCGGCGGCCTGCTGTCGCTGCCCAAGACCGTATTCCCGGGCGGCGCCCTGGTCGGCTGCGACGCCGGTTACCTGAACGCCTCGCGTATCAAGGGCAGCCATGCTGCCATCAAGACCGGGATGATGGCCGCCGAAGCCGCCTATGACGCGCTGCAGGCCAACCGCCAGCACGACGAACTGACGGCCTACCCGACCGCCTTCGAGAACAGCTGGCTGCACAAGGAACTGCTGCAGGCAAAGAATTTCAAGCAGTGGTTCAAGAAGGGCCGCACCACCGCCACGCTGATGACCGGCATCGAGCAATGGCTGCTGCCCAAACTGGGCATCCGCAACCCGCCCTGGACCATCCACCGCGTGAAGCCGGACCACGTCTACCTCAAGCCGGCCGCCGAGTGCCCGCAGATCGTCTACCCGAAGCCGGACGGCAAGCTCACCTTCGACCGCCTCAGCTCGGTGTTCATCAGCAACACCAACCATGAGGAAAACCAGCCGGCCCACTTGACGCTCAAGGACGCAAGCGTCCCTGTCAATGTCAACTGGGACAAGTTTGCCGGCCCCGAAAGCCGCTACTRCCCAGCCGGCGTGTACGAGTTCGTGCAGAACGACGACGGCAAGGAGCGCCTGCAGATCAACGCGCAGAACTGCGTGCACTGCAAGACCTGCGACATCAAGGATCCCACCCAGAATATCGTATGGGTGACGCCGGAAGGCGGCGGCGGCCCGAACTACGTGGGCATGTAAGTTCGCCGCAGGGCAAAAAAAAATGGCACCGGATCCGGTGCCGTTTTTTTTGGGGGGCTCAGGCCTGCGGACTCGACGTCGCGGGCGACGTCAGTGAATCATGGTAGAGCGGCTTGTCGTCGGCCACGCTCTGATACCAGCCAATCACATCGGCCACGCCAGCAATCAGCGTGATGAGTGCCGGGCCGGCGAGCGGCACCTGCCCAATCCCGTCGATCAGGGCCAGCACCACGTCCGTCATGCCGCCAGCCTCGCGCGGCTTGCCAAGGGCGGTGGCCGAAGCCACGTCCAGGGGCGACATCCCGGCCAGCAGGCGTGCGCCGTCAGCGCCGGTGTCGGCGCTAACTGGCTTGGTTCCACTCGATAAATCTTCCAGTCCCAGCGCGCGCTCGTCCATCGACAAAGCGCTCGCCCGGCCGCCGCCCTGCGCGATATCGGCCATGGCTGGCATGGCAACGGCTAGCAGGGCCGCCAGGATGGGCGCGCGCAAGTGCGCGCCAAGGCGGAATATGCGCTTCATGATGTCTCCTTGGGGCAGGGATCTGGATACCAGCCCGTCGCAATGCCAGTATGCCGTGCCCGATTTTCTTGTAAGGGACAGTAGAAACGGGAAGCGTGATTCGGGCAAGAATCCGTGTTAGCAGGATTGCTCCAAACGCCGCCCCCTCTCACGCGGCGGTGACCTGCATGCTGGCATTTGCCAGCAACTGCTCATAGATATAGCACTGGAGCAGCGTCAGCTCGCGCTCGCCGAGCGCGTCGAACGCAACGCCAAACGTGGGAAACTCCGCATCGCCCTCGGCAGGCAACGCATTGCGCACCATCCCGTCGACCATGATCTCGCTGTCCAGCGCGGCGGTGCGCAGATGGAAGCACAAGCGTACCGGCGCACCGAATGCCGGCACCGCACCGGCGATCTGGATCTGCGCTCCGCCAGTGCTCAGGTCGGTCAGCAACACCAGGCGGGCAGGCTGGTGCTGTGCCGCGGCCTCATCATCCGTGCTGCCGGGATCCACCAGGTAAGCCGCCAGCCGCGTCGGCACGCGGGTCGCCTTGCGCACCGGCATCTGCTGCGGCTCGGCCGGCGCCGACAAGACCAGGTAGCGGAATGGACTGCGGCAGATGGCGGTCACCGTCGACTCGAAACTGAGGATGGCGTGACCGGAAAAACCGCGCAGCAACACCGTCTCGCMGGGCTTGAGCTGCAGCTCCTTCCCGCCGAGCTGCGGCCAGGTCACGAACAGGCCCTGCTCGACAAATCCGATCAGCCGGCTGGCCGCGGCGCGCCCGGTCTGCCCCGGCGATTTGAGCTGCAGCAGCGTACCTACCTGCAGGCCAAGCGGCCCCGCACTGACCAGYCGCCCGCTGTCCGCCGGTTCGCCCGGCTCGCCCGGGTCRTCCTCTGGCCGGCACACAGTGCCATGACGGAACACCAGGGCGACGTCGCGGTCCTCGGGAATCACGCTGCCGCTGCCGAGCACGAGATTGCCTGCCTCGTCCAGCAAGGACCAAGGCAAGGGCTGGCCGACGGGGAGATCGTTAGGGGTGAGTGCAATCATGGTTAGCACCGGTGAACGCCCGGGCGGCGGGCGTGGCAGATCCAACAGCGGCTACGGGAACGCAGGAACGGTCGTCCCGGCCACCACCTAGCGAGGCGCTCAGTGCACAGAGCGGCTGGCGCGGCTGCCTCAAGGCGCCGCGATGTACCAAGTGAATAGCGCATCTCATCCAGTTTGCTATCGGCGCATTCCTGGAAAACCTTAAGAACAATCCGACAACCAAGAGGGCAGGCATGCCTTGACGCCGTCCCGCTTTCCTCGCAAAATCTCTCCACAATCTGTCTGACAGCCTTACATATTTATCGATGACCGTCCTAAGCCGCCCCGCCTCGCTTGCCGCACGTATCGCTGACGCCCTGCGCGCCGACATCGCGGCCGGCCGCTTTGCCGCCGGCGCCCGGCTCCCGGCCGAAGCCGCCCTCGGCGAGACCTTTGGCGTGAGCCGCCCCATCGTCCGGGAGGCCATTGCACAACTGAAGGCGGATGGGCTGCTGGTCACGCGCAAAGGCTCCGGTGCCTATGTATCGGACATGCCCGGCGGCCAGGTGTGGCGCATGGCCCCCGAACTGCAAGGCGGCCCGACCCCGGCCCAGTTATTCGAGTTGCGCATGGTGGTGGAGTGCGCCTGCGCCGAAATGGCCGCGCTGCGCCGCACCGAAGAGGACCTGCAAGCCATCCACGCCGCGCTGGCCGCGATGCGCGAGCACGCCGAAGATTTCACCAGCGCCGCAGCCGCCGACGTGGCGTTCCACCACGCCATCGCGCAGGCCGCGCACAACCCCTGCTTCACCGGCCTGACCGATTTTGTTGGCCAGCACATGCTGGCGGCGCGGCAAACCGCCTGGGAAAACGCCGCCCGCTTTCGCGGCGGCTCGCAGGGCGCGGACAGCGAGCACTCCGCGCTGGTGGAGGCCATTGCCGCCGGCAACGCCAGCGCGGCGCGGCAGGCCGCACGCAGGCACCTCGGCGCGGCAGCCAAGCGCATGGGGCTGACTTTGCGTTAAGCCCTGGCGCGCAGCGCGCAGGGCCTATCCACCGCACAACACAATCCAGGGACCCGCGGCACGCATCGCCTGACAGGCGCCGGCCGCATCAGCAGAGAACGACAATGGAACAAGTAGATTGCGTGGTAATCGGCGCGGGCGTAGTGGGCCTGGCCGTGGCGAGACAACTGGCCATGCAGGGCCGCGAAGTCATCATCCTGGAAGCSGARAAYGCCTTCGGCACCATYACCAGCGCGCGCAACAGCGAAGTGATCCAYGCCGGYATCTACTATCCGGCCGGMTCGCTCAAGGCMGMGATGTGCGTSCGCGGCAARKCCATGCTGTACGASTACTGCGCCTCGCACCACATTCAACACCAGCGCTGCGGCAAGCTGATCGTAGCCACCACCGAGGCCCAGGTCGCCACGCTGGAAGGCATCCGGGCCAAGGCCGCGGCAAATGGCGTGCATGACCTGCAGTTGCTCAGCCAGGCCGAGGCGCAGGCGCTGGAGCCAAACCTGCAATGCCGCGCCGCCCTGCTCTCGCCATCCACCGGCATCGTCGACAGCCATGGCCTGATGCTGGCCTTGCTGGGCGACGCCGAGAATGCCGGCGCCATGCTGGCGGTGCAGTCGCCCGTGGCCGGCGGCGCCGTGATGCCGGATGGCATCCGCCTCGACGTGGGCAGCCAGGGCGAGGCGGCCGCCACCACGCTGCTGGCGCGCACCGTGATCAACTCGGCCGGTCTGACCGCGCCGGCGCTGGCGCGCAGCATCGAAGGCATGCCTGCCGCACATATTCCATCGCAGTACTACGCTAAAGGCTGCTACTTCACGCTGGCCGGGCGCGCCCCCTTCTCGCGCCTGATCTACCCGGTGCCGGAGGCCGCCGGCCTGGGCGTGCACCTGACGATCGACCTGGGCGGCCAGGCGCGCTTCGGCCCTAATGTGCGCTGGATCGACGAGATCGAGTACGGCGTGGATCCGGCCGATGCCGACAGCTTTTACGGTGAAGTGCGGAATTACTGGCCGGGGCTGGCCGATGGCGCGCTGCAGCCGGGCTATGCCGGCATCCGCCCCAAGATCAGCGGCCCGGGCGAGCCGGCGGCGGATTTCCGCATCGACGGCCCCGCTACCCATGGCGTGCCCGGGCTGGTCAACCTGTTTGGCATCGAGTCGCCGGGGCTGACGTCGTCGCTGGCGCTAGCCGAGCACGTGGCAGGCCTGCTGTGAAGCCCTGAACGATCCAAACGCCGGCGCGCGTCAGCGCCCGGCCGGAGCGGCATCCGCCTTGGCGTCGGAAGCCGCCTCCGCACGGAACGTCATGAACGCGCACAGCGCGCCGCCCGCCGCCGCCAGTGCCGCCAGCCCGAACGTGTGAGCGGGCCCGAGCGCCTTCCAGGTCCACCCCATCRCCAGCCCGCCGCAGGTGCCGCCAAGGCCGTAGGAAAGGCCGGTGTAAAGGGCCTGGCCACGCCCCTGCAAGGGGCCCGCGAACCAGCGCTGCAGGCGTTTCAGGCTGGCGCTATGGTGCGCGCCGAAGGTGGCCGCGTGCAGGACCTGCACCAGCGCCATCAGCCATGACAACTGGGCAAAATAGCCGGTCAGGCCAAAGCGGATCGCGGCCAGCACGAAGGTGCCGGCCAGGATGGTGCGCAACGGTACGCTTGCGAACARCCGSCCCTGGTARAAGAAGAAMACGATCTCSGCSACCACGCCGATGGTCCACATCRCGCCGATGGCGARCTTGCTGTAGCCAAGCTGCTCCAGGTACAGCGAATAGAACACGTACAGCGCGGCATGGGCGAACATCATCAGGAACGCCGAGCCGAAGAACCAGCTCACATCGGGACGGCGCAGCAGCGGCAGCGCCGGCGGCGGCTTGACGCGCGGCCCGTCGTCGGGCGCATCCCGCATCCCGAACACCACCACCAGGAACAGCGCCAGCATGGCGCTCGCCAGCCACGGGAACGCCTCCATGCTGTAGCGCTCGAACAGCGCCCCGCCCAGCAGCACGGCCGCGATAAAGCCGGCCGAGCCGAACATGCGGATGCGCCCGTAGCGGTAATCGAAGGCGCCGTAACGGCGCAGCGTGGAAATGGTGAGCGCGTCGCCCAGCGGAGACATGGCGCTGGTGATCAGGTTCAGCCCGATCATCATCGCCATCATGCCGCCATAGCTGGTAACGCCGGGCACCATCAGGAAGGCCAGCAGGGATGTCACGGCGGCCAGGCGCAGCAGGCGCACGCGGGTGTGCATCACATCGGACAGCCAGCCCCAGAAATACGGGCCGACGATGCGGCTGACCTGGAAGCAGGCCATCAGCACGCCGATCTGTACCGGGGAAAAACCGCGCCCGGCGAAGAACAGGCTCACATAGGGAGAGATGACGCCGACGTAGCCGTAGTAGCCGAGGTAAAACAGGCCGAAGCGCGTCTCTGAGACGCGCCCGGCACCCGCGGCGCGGGCGTGTTGTTCCGCCTGCGCCAACTCAGCGCGACTGGCCGGACTGCGGCGACTGGGCAGGAATGCGCGGGGTGTCGACCTTGACGTCGCCGCACTGGGCGCGGTGGCGCAGCGCATGGTCCATCAGCACCAGCGCCAGCATGGCTTCGGCAATGGGGGTGGCGCGGATGCCCACGCAGGGATCATGGCGGCCGAAGGTTTCCACCGTGGCTGGCTGGCCTGCCTTATCGATGGATTCGCGCGGGGTGCGGATGCTGGAGGTGGGCTTGATTGCCAGCGAGACGGTGACGTCCTGGCCGGTCGAGATACCGCCAAGCACGCCGCCGGCGTTATTGCCGCGGAAGCCTTCGGCGCTGAGCGAGTCGCCATGCACGCTGCCGCGCTGGCTCACGCTCTCGAACCCCGCGCCGATCTCCACGCCCTTGACGGCGTTGATGCCCATCATGGCATGCGCGATATCCGCATCGAGCTTGTCGAACAGCGGCTCGCCCAGGCCCACCGGCACATGGCTCGCCACCACCTCGATGCGCGCGCCGACGGAGTCGCCGTCGCGGCGCAGCGCGTCCATATAAGTCTCCAGCTCCGGCACGATCTCCGCATTGGGGGCGAAGAAGGGATTTTCCGGCACTTCCGCCCAGTCCACGAACGGCACGCGGACTTCGCCCAGTTGCGACATATAGCCCCGGATCTCGGTGCCGTACTGCTCGCGCAGCCACTTCTTGGCCACGGCCGCCGCCGCCACCACCGGTGCCGTCAGGCGGGCCGACGAGCGGCCGCCGCCGCGATAGTCGCGGATGCCGTACTTCTGCCAGTAGGTATAGTCGGCGTGGCCCGGGCGGAAGGTCTCGACGATATTGCCGTAGTCCTTGCTGCGCTGGTCGGTGTTGCGGATCAGCAGGCAGATCGGCGTGCCGGTGGTCTTGCCCTCGAACACGCCGGAGAGGATCTCGACCTGGTCGGGCTCCTGGCGCTGCGTGACGTGGCGCGAGGTGCCGGGCTTGCGGCGATCCAGGTCCAGCTGGATGTCGGCCTCAGTCAGGGACATGCCCGGCGGGCAGCCATCCACCACCGCGCCGATGGCCGGCCCGTGCGATTCGCCAAAAGTGGTGACAGTGAAGAGCAGGCCGAGAGTATTGCCGGACATGATGGGAGACCGCGCAGGGCGTGAGAATTGGGGAACGGGCTACATTGTAAGGCTTTTGCCGCCCTTCCGGCCCTCCCCGGCTCGCGCTCAGGGCGCGGGCGCCGCCTGCAGGTCCGGATAGAAGCGCTCTCGCATCCGCGCCACGTAGGCCACCAGGCTGGGGTGGGATTCGGCGGCGGTGCGGATCGGCGTGTCGAACAGCGGGCACAGCGCGCCGGCCATGAAGGCAAAGACCGTGGCGTCGGCGCCRCAAGGCTCGTCGCCCATCAGGTAGGGCTGGCTGCCCAGCACGTCGGCCACGGCCGCCACATCGCGGCCGGCGATCGCGGCCAGATCGGCCGGGCTATGGCGCCCGAGCCCCTGCGTCCACAGGATGCGGCGGATCTTCGAGCGCACAAAACGCATCGCCAGCCCGCGCACCGGCCACGGCACGGCGCGGAAAAACGTCGCCGGGCCCCGGGCAAAATTGGCGTCGTGGTTCCAGCGCGCGTCGGCCACCGCCCAGTAGAAGTTATCTTCCAGCATCTTCTCGACCGCCCAGGCCGTGCCGCGCTGGGACTGCGTCAACCCTTCATCGAAGTCGATGTGGTAGGTCTTCTCCAGATGCCAGCGGATCAGCGTGGAGTCCGCCACCACGCGGCCCTCGTCGTCGAGATAGGGCAGCTTGCCCTTGGGCGCGCGCCGCAGGCCGCCCTGCGCGGCGCGGTACGGCAGCCCCGCGAGCTTGAGCAGCATGTCGGCCTTGGTGACGAAAGGGCTGGCGTCTGGCAGGCCGAACGCCGGCCCGAAGGTGTAAAGCGTGATCATGGTTGCCGCCTCCCGCTTGTCGTTAGCGCCACTCGCCGCGCAAGCCCTGCACGACTTCCTGCAGGCCCTCCGGCGTGGCCAGTTCCGGCGCGATCGGGTCGCCCACGACCAGCTCCAGCCGGTTCAGGATGCCGCGCCGGAATGGCCGGGACATGGCATTGCCGCCCTTGCGGGAGAAAAAGCTGCCCCACAGCCCGCGCAGCGCCATCGGCACGACCGGCACGGGGGTGCGCCGGATGATCTGCTGCACACCCTGCTTGAAAGGATTGAGCTCGCCGGTGGCCGTGATCTTGCCCTCCGGGAAGATGCAGACCAGGTCGCCGCCGGCCAGCGCCCGCGCGACTTCGTCGTAGGCGCGCTCCAGCATGACCGGATCCTCGTGCGCCGGCGCGATCGGGATCGCCTTGGCCTGGCGGAAGAACCACGACATCAGCGGCACCTTGAAGATGCGGTGATCCATCAGGAAGCGCACCGGCCGCGGGCTGGCGGCCATCAGCACCACCGCATCGGCAAAGCTGACGTGGTTGCACACCAGCACCGCCGCGCCCTCGGCCGGAATGTGCTCGGCATTGACGCGCTTCAGGCGATACACCGTGTGCACCAGGATCCAGGCAATAAAGCGCAGCAGGAACTCCGGCACCAGCGAATAGATGTAGATGGCGACCACGGCGTTGAGCAGCCCCACCACCAGGAACAGCTGCGGAATGCTGAAGCCAGCCTGGGTCAGCACCACCGCCAGCAGCGAGGAGCCGATCATGAAGAAGCTGTTGAGGATGTTGTTGGCGGCGATGATGCGGGCCCGGTGCGTCGGCGCGCAGCGGCTCTGGATCAGCGCGTACAGCGGCACGCTGTAGAAGCCGCCGAACATCGCCAGCAGGAACAGGTCGATCAGCACGCGCCAGTGGCGCGGGTCGGCGGCAAAGCCGGCCAGCCCGGACAGTTCGCTGTGCCGCTCGCCGTTGCTGGCGAAGAACAGGTCGACCGCGAATACCGTCATGCCGATCGAGCCGAACGGCACCAGGCCGATCTCGACATGCCGCCCGGACAGCCGCTCGCACAGCAGCGAGCCGGTGCCGATGCCCAGCGAGAACACCGCCAGCAGCAGCGTCACCACGTTCTGGTCGCCGCCCAGCACGTCCTTGGAAAAGCTGAAAAACGAGGTGAGGAAGGTCGCGCCCAAAAACCAGAGCCAGGAAATCCCCAGCAGGCTCAGGAACACCGTGYGGTCGGTGCGCGCCAGCTTGAGGTTGCGCCAGGTCTCGGTAAACGGGTTCCAGTTGATGCGCAGGTCGGGTTGCGGCGCCGGCGAGTCCGGCACGCGCGCGGACACCATGCGGCCGGCCAGCGCCAGCGCTACGCAAGCTGCGCCGACATAGAACGGCCCCACGATCTTCTCGCCATGGGTCAGCCCGGCCAGTTCGCCGCCAAGCAGGGTGCCAAGCAGGATGGCCACGAAGGTGCCCATCTCCACCAGGCCGTTGCCGCCCACCAGTTCGGTCTCGTCAAGGTGCTGCGGCAGGTATGCGAACTTGACCGGCCCAAACAGCGTCGAGTGCAGCCCCATCAGGAAGGTGCCCGTGTAGAGCAAAGGCGCGCTGTGCATGGCAAATCCCGCCAGCCCCAGCAGCATGATGGCGATTTCCAGCGTCTTCACCAGCCGGATCAGCCGGGACTTCTCGATCTTGTCGGCGATCTGGCCGCTGGTGGCCGAGAACAGCACGAACGGCGCGATAAAGATGGCCGAGATTAGGAATGCCGCGCTCTTGGCGTCAACGCCGTCGAACAGCGCCGTATGGTAGGTGACCAGCGAGGTGAAGGCGACCTTGAACAGGTTGTCGTTCATGGCGCCCAGGAACTGGGTCCAGAAGAACGGCGCGAAGCGGCGCGTGCGGAGCAGACGGAATTGGTTTTGTTGGCTCATGTAGCGCTCATGTAGCGGTCGGCTCAAAAAGATGCCGCGTCGTTGCGCGGCATTTACCACTTGTACGGACTACGGGCCGCGCCCCGGGAGGGAGTACAGCCCGCAGCGCCTCGATCGACACAACCCGGCCGCCGCTACGTGGCGCCTCTCGCGCCATGGCGGCTCAATCGGTCTTTTCTTCCGGCCAGTCGCGGATGTAGGCCTTGAGCATGCGATTCTCGAAGCTCTGCTCTTCCACCACGGCCTTGGCCACGTCGTAAAACGAAATCACGCCCATCAGCGTCCGGTTGTCCAGCACCGGCAGGTAACGGGTGTGGCGCTCCAGCATCATGCGGCGGACTTCATTGACGTCCGTCTCCATGGTGCAGGTCAGCGGCGCGTCGTCCATGACCTTGCGCAGGCTGGTGGTGCCGACGTTGCCGCCGTTGGCGGAGAGCGTCTTGATGATCTCGCGGAAGGTCAGCATGCCGACCAGGTCGCCGTATTCCATCACCACCAGCGAGCCGATATCGTGCTCTGCCATGATGTTGACCGCCAGCAGCAGTGACGTTTCCGGCTTCACCGTATAGAGCGTGTTGCCCTTGATCTGCAGGATGTCGCTGACTTTCATGATGGTCTCCGCTTCTCTGAATCTGCTGTTTTGCTGTTTATTACCTGCCGCTGCCGGCACGGCCTGATGCGCCGATCCTAGCCGAAACCAGCCGCACAAGTAAAGCACGGGCCGCCGCCGGGGCCGCCAAGGCTATTTGCCGTGCCCCCGGCGGCAGCGGATGCTACGATGCGATCCGGAGACAACTCTAGCCCTGGAAGCCATGTCCGGTACCCGTTTCGACACCCTGGCGCTGCATGCTGGCGCCGCCCCCGACCCCGCCACGGGGGCGCGGGCCACGCCCATCCACCTGACGACATCCTTCGTGTTTAAAGACAGCGAGCACGCCGCCTCGCTGTTCAATATGGAACGCGCGGGCCACGTCTACTCCCGCATCTCCAATCCGACGGTCGCCGTCTTCGAGGAGCGCATCGCCGCCCTGGAGAACGGCGCCGGCGCGATCGGCGTGGCTTCGGGCCAGGCCGCGCTGCATCTGGCGGTGGCGACGCTGATGGGCGCGGGCTCGCACATCGTGGCGTCCAGCGCCCTGTATGGCGGCTCGCACAACCTGCTGCACTACACGCTGCGCCGCTTCGGCATCGAGACCACCTTCGTGCAGGCGCGCGACATCGACGCCTGGCGCGCGGCCATCCGGCCCGAGACCAAGCTGCTGTTCGGCGAGACCCTGGGCAACCCCGGGCTGGACGTGCTCGACATCCCGACCCTGGCGCAGCTCGGCCAGGACAACGGTATCCCGCTGCTGGTCGACTCCACCTTCACCACGCCCTACCTGCTCAAGCCCTTCGAGCTGGGCGCCGGCCTGCTCTATCACTCGGCCACCAAATTCCTGGGCGGCCATGGCACCACCATCGGCGGCGTGCTGGCGGAAGGCGGCACCTTCGACTTCGAAGCCTCCGGGCGCTTCCCGGAGTTGTCGGAGCCCTATGCTGGCTTTCACAACATGGTCTTCACCGAGGAGAGCACGGTGGCGCCGTTCCTGCTGCGCGCGCGCCGCGAAGGCCTGCGCGACTTCGGCGCCTGCCTGAGCCCGATGGCCGCCTGGCAACTGCTCCAGGGCATCGAGACGCTGCCGCTGCGCATGGCCCGCCATGTGGACAACGCGCGCCGCGTGGTGCAGTTCCTGGTGTCGCACCCGATGGTCGAGTCCGTCGCCTATCCGGAGCTGGAATCCCACCCTGACTACGAACTCGCCAAGCGCCTGCTGCCGCGCGGCGCGGGCGCCGTGTTCAGCTTCAACCTCAAGGGCAACCGTGGCGCAGGCCAGCGCTTCATCGAAAGCCTGGCGCTGTTCTCACACCTGGCCAATGTGGGCGACGCCCGCTCGCTGGTCATCCACCCGGCCTCCACCACCCATTTCCGCATGGACGCCGCGGCGCTGCAGGCGGCTGGCATCAGCGAAGGCACCATCCGCCTGTCGGTCGGACTGGAAGACCCGGACGACCTCATCGACGACCTCAAGCGCGGCCTCAAGGCCGCCGAAAAAGCCATGAGCGCCAAGGGAGGGCAAGCCTGATGGAACTGACGATCGCAGGCCGCAAGGCCTACGCCTACACCGGCGGCAAACCCTTCGACCCGGCCCTGCCCTGTGCCGTGTTCGTGCACGGCGCGCAGAACGACCACAGCGTCTGGGCCCTGCAGACGCGCTGGTTCGCCAACCACGGTTTCAGCGTGCTGGCCGTGGACCTGCCTGGCCACAACCGCAGCGAGGGCGAGCCCCTCAAGACGGTCGAGGCGATGGCCGACTGGGTGATCGAACTGGTCCGCGCAGCCGGCGTCAGCGCCCCCGCGCTGGTCTTCGGGCACAGCATGGGCTCGCTGATCGCGCTGGAAACGGCCGCCCGCCATCCTGACGCGGTGCGCGGCATCGCCCTGCTTGCCACGGCCTACCCGATGAAAGTCGCCGACGCCCTGCTCAACGCCTCGCTCAACCGCGTGGACCAGGCCATCGCCATGGTCAACGCGTGGTCGCACTCCAGCCTCGCCAACAAGCCGTCCTCGCCGGGTCCGGGCTCGTGGATGCAAGGCGGYAGCCAGCGCCTGATGGAACGCGTAGCACAACGCAACCCCGAAGGCCACGTTTTCCACAACGACTTTTCCGCCTGCAACGCCTACGCCAATGGCGACGCCGCCGTGGCCGCTGTGCGCTGCCCCGCCCTGTTCATCAGCGGCAGCAAGGACATGATGACCTCGCCCAAGGCCGCTCAGGCGCTCGCGGCAAGGATGGCCTCGGCCAGCACGGTCACGGTGCCTTGCGGGCACGCGCTGATGGGGGAAAGGCCGGATGAGGTACTGGACGCGCTGGCAGCGTTCGCGCGCAAGGTGGTAGCGGCGGGTTGAAGGCTGCGGCGTGGCGAGCGCCCGCCGTCTCCGCCGGCCCCTCTCACACAAGTGGGTAAGGGGGCAAACCAGCGGACAAGGTGAACGACTAGGTGTAGCCGTGATTCCCGCCCGTCAGGCGGAAATCACCCAAGCGCGATGCGAAGCGAGCCGTCAAGGTGTGCCAAGGCCGTATGGGGCGCCTTTTTTGCCTACTTTTTTGGCAAGACAAAAAAGTAGGTCGCCGCCCCGCAGGGGTGGTGAAACTGCAGTTGCCTTTGACGTTAAGCAGTTGCAGTTGCAGTTACCCCCCACCTAAACTAAAAGTCCCCGAACACCCCCCAGGCCCCGCCATGCCCCAGGCCCACCCCCGTGAGTTCGAGAATTTCGCCGCCTTCTACCCCTTCTACCTGAACGAGCACCGCAACCGCACCTGCCGCCGCCTGCATTTCGCCGGCTCCACCGTGGCGTTGCTGTGCCTGCTTGCACTCCTGCTCAGCGGCAACTGGTGGTGGCTGGCAGCGGCCGCAGTGTCCGGCTATGCCTTCGCCTGGGTCGGCCATTTCGTCTTCGAGAAAAACCGGCCCGCCACCTTCCGGCATCCGCTCTACAGCCTGATGGGCGACTGGGTGATGTACGGCGATATCTGGCGCGGCAGGATTCCCTTCTAGGCCTGCGCGGCCATCAGACCTGGCCGTGCCAGCCGGGCGGCACCACCTCCAGGGTGCGCCGCGCGGGATCGGCGGGGCGTTCCTGGGCGTCCGTCCCGGTCTGCGCTTGCGCCTGTTGATCCTGCTGCTGGCGCCGGAACACCGCCTCCAGCGGCTGGTCCAGGCGCGGATTGTCCAGCACTCGCTTGAGCGCATCGGCGCCCTGGAGTTGCTGCGCCAGCGCCGTGCGCGGCAGGCGCGGCAGGTTCAGCACCAGCCGGTCGTGCAGCGTGCGCAGCGTCACCTGGCCCGGATCGCACAACAGCGCCCAGTGCGCCTGGCCGCGATCCTGCGCCAGCCTGCCGACCAGATGCATGCCCTTGAGCTTGCCGAGCAGGCCAGCCAGGTAGTCGGCCTCCACCCGCAGCTTGCGCCCCAGATCGAGCTCKCCGACGCTGCGCGGCACTTCGTCCCGCGCCCGATAGAGCAGGTAGAGCACGCCCAGCGCATCGAAGAACTCGCTGCCGGCAAAGG
>NZ_JBFTSF010000112.1:0-22298 GCF_056399905.1 Cupriavidus sp. 01L46 | reverse complement strand
GCCGGGGGCAGAGCAATCAGGTTGTTTTTGCCTCGGTGGTTGCGTCGTACGGCCCGGAGTGTTGGCTGGCGTGTCCAACGGACTCGAAGGACATCGCTATGGCATGACCCAATGGTCACGTGGTGGTGCCCCTGATCGCTTTGCTCGGTGAGCGTTCGGGCATCTGCCGTTCGCGGTGCGCAGCGCCGCGATCCTGCCTGCCTCGGTGGTTTCGTGGTTTTGTCTCTGGCGGCTAGCACCGGGGTATTTGATGCCCTGCCGTACCGGCGCGAGCGGCACCTTGCTATCACCCCCCTCTGGTTTCGTGGTGGGCACCGTGGCCCGTCCGCGAGGGCCGTGCTCGCACCTCACGGTGCTTGCCCTCCGAGACAAAACCACGAAACCAGCCACACCCGAAACGGCGCAGCCCTTCGCCCCGCGAACGGCAGATGTGGGAACGGTCACCGCACACGAGGTCAGGGGCCGCACCACGTAACCCATGGGTCATGCAGTTGCGATGCCCTTCGAGTCGGTTGGACATGCCAGCCAACACTCAGGGCCGTACGACGCAACCACTGCGACCGAACAGCCTTATTGCTCTGCTCCCGGCAGGGCGGCTTTCTTTTCGTTAGTTTTCTTTGCCGGTCAAAGAAAAGTGACCGGCAGCCCCCGCAGGGGGATGTCGTATGGCCCTTGGGTGCAAACGCCAACGCCGCTCAAAGAAATACCGACCACCCCCGCAGGACGATGTCGTATGGCTCTTGGGTGCAAACGCCATCGCCGCTCAAAAAAAACAGCGACCAACCCCGCACGGCAACGTCGTACGGCACCCTGGACCCAAAAACCAACACCTTCACTCCGCCTTAGCCCCCGAATCCCTCACCACCTTCGCCCACTTGGCGATCTCAACCTTCTGATAACCCGCCAACTTCTCCGGCGTACCAAGAATCGGATCCAGCCCCAAGGTCTTGAGCTTGGCTTGCACATCGGGAAGCTGGTAAATCCGGTTGAGCTCGGTGTTCAGCTTGGCGATCACATCCTTGGGCGTATTCGCCGGTGCGAAGATCGCAAACCACGAGTCCGCATCGAACCCGGGCAGTCCTTGCTCTGCCAGCGTGGGAATATCCGGCGCCGAGTGCGAGCGTTTCGCGCTGGTCACGCCAAGCGCCCGCACCTTACCCTCCTTGATCACCGGCAACGCCGACGGCAGGTTGTCGAACATCATGCTGATATGGCCGCCGAGCAGATCGGGAATGGCCATGGCGCGGCCCTTGTAGGGCACGTGGGTGAGCTTGACCCCGGCCAGGGAGTTGAACATCTCGCCCGCCACGTGCGGCGAGGTGCCGATGCCCGGCGTGCCGAAAGTCAGGGCGCCCGGCTTGGACTTGGCCAGCGCRATCAGYTCCKSCACGTTCTTGGCCGGCACGGAMGGATTGACCACCAGCACGTTGGGCGTGGACGCGACCAGGATCACCGGCGTGAAATCCTTGACCATGTCGTATGGCATCTTGCTGTAGAGCGCGCCGTTGATGGAGTGCGTGCCGACCGTGCCCAGCGCCAGCGTGTAGCCATCCGGCGCGGCATGCGCGACGGCCTCGGCGCCGATGTTGCCGCCTGCGCCGGGCTTGTTGTCCACCACCACGGGCTGGCCCCACGAGGGCGAGATTTTTTCGGAGAAGATGCGCGCCAGGATGTCGGGCGCGCCGCCGCTGGGAAAGCCCACCACCATCCGGATGGGCTTGGAGGGATAGGTGTCGGCCTGGGCCGAGGGCACGGCGAAGGCGGCGCAGGTGGCCAGGACGGCGGCTGCGAAAGGTTTGCAACGCATGGGGTGTCTCCCGATGATCGGTTTTATTCTGGTGTTGGACTGATCTTGCACGCTGCCGGCGCAAAGGGGCAAAGCCTTGCGCCTGTCCGCCGGCAGCGGTGACTCAACTGACTGTTACGCGGGGTTTCACGCCACGCTTAAACCACCGTGCCGCCGAACTCCGCCATCACTTTATCGTGCAGCCGGCGCATTCCCTTTAGCCAACGATCGTAATCTTGTCCTTTGCGCTGGTAATACTCGAGCACTTCGGGATGCGGCAGGATCAGGAAGCGCTCGTCCTTCACGCCTTCCAGCGTGACCTGTGCCACGTGCTCGGGCGTGACCGAGCCGGCTTGCAGGAAGCCCTTGCGCTCGCCATCCTCGCCGAACAGCATGCGCGTCTGCACGCCCTGCGGGCAGATGCAGCTGACCTTGATGCCGCGATCGCCGTAGGTGATCGACAGCCACTCGGCAAAACCGATGGCGGCGTGCTTGGTCACGGCATAGGGTGCCGAGCCGATCTGCGACAGCAGGCCGGCGGCGGACACGGTATTGACGAAATAGCCATCGCCGCGCGCCAGCATCTGCGGCAGCACCGCKCGCGAGGCGTGGATGTGGGCCATGACGTTGATCTCCCAGATGCGCTGCCATTCCTCGGCGCTGGCATCCAGGCCCTTGCGCAGGATGATGCCGGCGTTGGAGCAGAACACATCGATCTGGCCGAAGCGTTGCGTGGCCTCATCGGCCAGCGCCTGCACGGCGGCGGCATCGGCCACGTCGGTTTGCCGCGCGAACACCTGGCAGCCCGGGCTGGCCTTGGCCACTTCCTCGGCCACCGCTTGCGCACCCTTGCCATCCAGGTCGGCCACGGCCACGCCGCGCGCGCCGCCGGCGGCAAACGCCAGCGCCAGCGCGCGCCCGATGCCAGTGGCAGCACCCGTCACCACGACCGTCTTGTTGCGAATCTCCATCTTTGTCTCCTTTGTTTGCTATGTCTGTATTGCCAGCTAGATGTGTGGCCCTGGGGCCGTGAGAAAGCGATACGTGGCGATGGCATCGATGGCGCGCATGGCGCTGCTATCCGCGCCCCTGCCACAGGCGGCTCTGCAGCGCTTCGGCCAGCTCGCGGATGCGCGGGCCGAGATTGCCGTCGAGGATTTCCGGCGTCAGCCGCGTGGCCGCGCCGCCGATGTTGATGGCCAGCACTTCCGCRCCGCCTTCAAGCACCACGGGCGCGGCCGCACCGCTGACCGTGCGGTCCCACTCCGCGTGGGCCAGGCAGAAACCGCGCTTGGCGTAGTCGCGCAGCGCGCGCTCGAGCTTGATGCGGATCGCGGGCCAGCGCGCGCCGTAGTGGCGCTCCAGGTCGGCCAGCACGGCGGCGCGCCGCTCCGGCTCCAGCCCGGCCAGCCAGGCGCGGCCGATGGCGGAGGTAGCGGTGGGCAGGCGCGAGCCGGGCGCCAGCCGCATCACCAGCGCGCCGCGCGGCTGGCAGACTTCCAGGTACACCATCTCATGGCGGTCCGATGTGGCAAGCGCCACCGTGCAATCGGTGGCGAACGCCAGCGACTGCATCAGCGGCTGCGCGATCTCGCGGATGCCCGAGCCGGCGAGGTAACGCTGGCCAACCCACGGCCGCGGCATGCGCGCCGCCGGGCAGGGAAGCGGAGGAGGCAGGCGAGAGCGGGATCGACGAGGTGCGCTTCATACGTGGCGATAACGCTTGGCTACTGGGTGCGGGAAGCAGACCTGTGGCCGCCTTTGGCGGGGGCGGGCCGGAGGTAAGCCGGCTATTTCGCTGTGCGGAAGACTATTCCGTATTTCTTGACTGTGCCTCAGGCCGTATGCAACAGTCAATAAAAACGAACGATCGTGCTGGAACATACCTACGCAGACATGCGTGGCGCTTCACGGTACACGACGACACCGCACCCGGGGCCTGCACGGCAGGCCATTCCGCATCGCACAGGAGACCAAGCATGCATCACGCCATTCACCAGGCCGCACCGCCCCGCGGCTGACTCACGCCCCCCCTGACCAAGTGGCCCCCGCATCGTTTTTTGCGCGGCGCCGCCATTTCCACGCAGCCCGCAGCCCGGCTTGCGTGCCTTCGTTCGTGATTCGAAAAGTCGCATGAGGTAAGCCCGTGACATTGTTTCTTCAACAAGTCCTCAACGGCCTGACGCTGGGCGGCGTATATAGCCTGGTCGCGTTGGGCCTGACGCTGGTCTACGGCATCCTGCACGTGCCCAACTTCGCGCATGGCGCCTTCTACATGGCAGGTGCCTACGTCTCGTACTACTTGATGACGTCGCTGGGCGTGAACTACTGGCTGGCGATGGGCGCCGCCGCCATCGCCGTGGCGGCGCTGTCGATGCTGGCCGACCGGCTGGTGTTCCATCCGCTGCGCAATGCGCCGGAGCTGCACGACATGATCGCCGCCATCGGCATCATGCTGTTCCTCGAAGCCGGCGCGCAGGCAATGTGGGGCGCGGACTTCCATCGCATGCCCACGCCTTACGGCCAGRTGGTGGAAGTGATGGGCCTGACCGCGCCGGCGCAACGGCTGCTGATCATCGCCGCGGCCTTCGGGCTGATGGTGCTGCTGCACCTGTTCCTCACGCGCACCGTGACCGGCTCCACCATCGTGGCGATGGCGCAGAACCGCGAGGGCGCGGCGCTGGTGGGCATCGACGCCACACGTGTCACGCTGCTGGTGTTTGCCATCTCCGGTGCGCTCGCCGCCATTGCGGCCACGCTCTACGCGCCGATCAACCTGGTCTACCCGAGCATGGGCAACCTGGTCATCACCAAGGCSTTCGTSATCATCATCCTCGGCGGCATGGGCAGCATTCCCGGCGCCATCGTGGGCGGGCTGATCATCGGCATGGCCGAGAGCTTCGGCGGCTTCTACGTCTCGACGGACTACAAGGACATCATCGCCTTCGCGCTGCTGGTGCTCATCCTGTCGATCCGGCCCCAAGGCCTGTTTGCCGGCAAGGCCGCATAAGGAGCGCACCATGACAAAGACACTGCAAGGCAAGACCGGCTGGGCCCTGTTGCTGGCGCTGGCCATCGCGTTCCCGCTGGTCACGCCCAACAGCTACTACCTGACGGTGATGACGCTGGCCTTCATCTACGCCATCGCCACGCTGGGGCTGAACCTGATCACGGGCTATACCGGCCAGCTCAACCTGGCGCACGGCGGCTTCATGGCCATCGGCGCTTACACGCTGGGCATTCTCACGGTGGATCACCAGGTGCCGTTCTGGGCGGCGTTCGTCCTGTCCGGCGTGGTGTGCATGGTGGTCGGCTACTTCGTCGGCGTGGTATCGCTGCGGCTGAAAGGCCATTACTTCTCGATCTTCACGCTGTGCATCGGCTACATCATCTACCTGCTGATCGAGAAGTGGGAAAGCCTGACGCACGGCACCGTGGGCCTGATCGGCATCCCGGTGCCGGCCTCGGTGGGCCCGCTCGCGTTCGACAACGTGCAGGCGCAGTACTACCTGGTGCTGTTCTTCCTGGTGGCGGGCACCTTCCTGATGCACCGCATCGTCACTTCGCTGCTGGGCCGCAGCTTCATGGCCGTGCGCAACAGCGACGCGCTGGCGGAGGCGCTCGGCATCAACCTGATGCGCACCAAGGTGCTGTCGTTCGTGCTGTCGGTGGGCTATGCCGGCTTTGCCGGCGCGCTGTACGCGGGCCAGGTGCGCTTTCTCGGGCCGGACATCGCGCGCACCGACCTGACCTTCGAGATGGTGATGGCGATGCTGGTGGGCGGCACCGGCACGCTGCTGGGGCCGCTGCTGGGCGCGGTGCTGGTGCCGTGGGTCACGCAGACGCTGCAGTTCCTGCAGGACTACCGCATGCTGGTGTTCGGGCCGGTGCTGGTGCTGCTGATCATTTTCGTGCCGGACGGCATCGTGGGCTCGTGGGCCAAGCGCCAGGCGCGCCGCGGCGCCGCCGCACGCCGCGGCGGCACGAGCCGCGCGCAGCAGGCCGGCGCGCCCGTCGCCGGCAACCCGAATGCAACCGCCACGAACGCTAGGGCCGACCATGCTTGAGATTCGCAACCTGACCAAGAAGTTCGGCGGTCTGAGCGCCGTGCACGATGTCTCGATCACCTTCGAGACGGGCCATGTCAACGCCATCATCGGCCCAAACGGCGCGGGCAAGACCACCTTCTTCAACCTGATCGCCGGCACCCATGCGCCCAGCTCCGGGCAGATCCTGCTCAAGGGCCGGGACGTGGCCGGCCTGCGCGCCGACCAGATCGCCCGGCTCGGCGTGGCCCGCACCTTCCAGGCCACGCACCTGTTCGACCGCGCCACCGTGCTGGACAACCTGATCGTGGGCCACCGGCTGCGCACGCAAGCGGGGCTGGCCGACGTGATCTTCAACACGCGCCGGCTGCGCGAGGAAGAACGGCTGTGCCGCGCCAAGGCCGAGGAAGCGCTCGACTTCGTGGGCCTGGCGCACCTCGCGCATGAAGTGGCGGCGGACATCACCCAGGAAGAGCGCAAGCGCGTGGCCTTTGCGCTGGCGCTGGCCACCGATGCCGAACTGCTGCTGCTCGACGAGCCCGCGGGCGGCGTGAACCCCGAGGAGACCGTGGGCCTGGCCGAACTGATCCGCAAGATGGTCCGCCACGGCAAGACGGTCTGCCTGATCGAACACAAGATGGACATGATCATGCGGCTGGCCGACAAGATCATGGTGCTCAACTACGGCGAGAAGATCGCCGAAGGGTCGCCCGTGCAGATACAGCAAGACCCGCAGGTCATCGAAGCCTATCTGGGAGCCGACCATGTTGCAGCTTGAACGCGTTTCGCTTTCGTACGGGAGCTTCCGCGCGCTCGACAACATCACGCTGAACGCCGCGGCCGGCGAGCTGGTGGTGCTGCTGGGCGCCAACGGGGCCGGCAAGAGCTCGATCTTCATGGCGMTSAGCGGCATCCAYCGCACCAGCGGCGGCAGCATGCGCGTTGACGGCCGCGAGCTGGCCGGCATGAAGCCCTCGCAGATCGTGCAAGCGGGGCTGGTGCACTGCCCTGAGGGGCGCAAGCTGTTTCCCGCCATGAGCGTGCAGAAGAACCTGACGCTGGGCGCCTACGTGCACCGCCGCGACTCCGCCGGCATCAAGCGCTCGCTGGAAGAAGTCTTCGAGATGTTCCCGATCCTGCGGCAGAAAAAAGACGATCCGGCCGGCTCGCTGTCCGGCGGACAGCAGCAGATGGTGGCGCTCGGCCGTGCGCTGATGGGGCGCCCGCGCACACTGCTGCTCGACGAACCATCGCTGGGCCTGGCGCCACTGGTGGTCAAGCAGATGTTCGAGGTGATCCAGCGCATCAACCGAGCGGGCACCACGGTGCTGCTGGCCGAGCAGAACGCCTACGCGGCGCTAGGCATCGCCCACCGCGCGTATGTGATCGAGAGTGGCCGCATCGTGATGCAAGGCGACCGCGACACGTTGCTCAAGGACGAAGGGATTCGGAAGGCGTATATCGGAGGATAGGACGCGCCAAAGCCGTTTGAAATGACGACGGCAGTTTACTCCCTCTCCCCCCCTCTCCCGCAAGCGGGAGAGGGGAGCAAAACCAGAACCAGCAGGCAACAACAAACCCAGCACAAACACAACAGGAGACAGCCAAATGCAGACCAAGATGATCCGCCGCTTGTTCCCCCTCGCCGCCACTGCCGTGGCCTCGCTGATGGCCTCGGGTGCGGCCATGGCGCAGGAAGTCGTCAAGCTGGGCTATATCGGCCCGCTGTCGGGCGGGGCCGCGCTGTACGGCAAGAACGTGCTGTCCGGCATCCAGATGGCCGTGGACGAGATCAATGCTTCGGGCCTTGAGGTCAAGGGCAAGAAGGTGAAGCTGGAAGTGGTGTCGCTGGACGACAAGTACGCGCCCGCCGAGGCCGCCATCAATGCGCGCCGCCTGGTGCAGCAGTACAAGACGCCCGCCGTGTTCGTGCCGCATTCGGGCGGCATCTTTGCGCTGCAGGCGTTCAACGAGCAGGAGAAATTCCTGGTGATGGCCTACTCCAGCGTGCCGCGCATCACGGACACCGGCAACAAGCTGACCATCCGTATCCCGCCGTCCTACACCGGCTATATCGAGCCCTTCATCAAGGCGCAGATGAAGCGCTATGGCAAGAACGTAGCACTGGCCCCGGCCGACCACGATTACGCCAAGGCCTGGGTGCAGGCATTTGTGCCGGCCTGGGAAGGCGCGGGCGGCAAAGTGGTGGCCAACAACCCGATGTCCTACACCAAGGCCACCGACTTCTACAGCGGCGTGTCACGCGTGCTGGCCGACAAGCCCGACGTGATGTTTGTGGGCGGCCCGTCCGAGCCGACCGCACTGGTGGTTAAGCAGGCGCGCGAGCTGGGTTTCAAGGGTGGCTTCATCGTGATGGACCAGGCCAAGCTGGATGAAATGGCCAAGGTMACCAACGGCCTGGCCATGCTCGAAGGCTCCATCGGCGTGATGCCGCTGGCCAACGACGCCCGCCCGGCCGCGCAAACCTACAACAGCAAATACAAGAAGCTGCATGACGGGCGCGACGCCACCACCGAGATGTCGCTCAACTACACCATGGTCTACGCGCTGGCCGGCGCCATGAAGCTGGCCGGCACCACCAGCGACGTGGCCGCGATCCGGGCCAGGATGCCGGAGGCGGTGAAGACGCTGGCCAAGGATGCCAACCCGAACGAGATCGAGAGCATCGACGCCAAGGGCGGCACCGTTGCCGACACCGTGGTGGGCTGGGTGCAGAACGGCAAGATCGCGCCGGTGCGCCTGTCGGAACTGGCTAAGTAAACCAGCAAGGCCGGCCACGCGGCCGGCACCCGGGTCGGGTGCCGGCTGCCTGAGCCGCCTCAGTGAACCTCATGCCCGTGCTCTTGCGGATTGCCGCCCTGCCCTTGGGCATGCGGTTGCTGCTGCATCGCCACGTGCTGAGCTGACTGCGGCTGCGCGGCGTGCTGTTGCTGGCGCTGCAACTCCTGCTGCCGGCGCTGCTGCTCCTGCTGCTGGCGCTGTTGCTCCTGCTGCTGGCGTTGCTGCTCCTGCTGCTGGCGTTGCTGGTCTTGCTGCTGGCGCTGCATGACCTGTTGCTGGCGCTGTTGCTCCTGCTGGCGCTGCTGCTCCTGTTGCTGGCGCTGCATGTCCTGCTGGTGGCGCTGCTGCTCTTGCTGCTGACGCTGCATCTCCTGCTGCTGGCGCTGCATGGCTTGCTGTTGCTGCATCGCCTGCTGGGCCCGCTGCTGGTCCGCCGCCTGCCGTTGCTGCTGCTGGCGTTGCATTTCCTGCTGCTGTTGCTGCGCCTGCTGGGCCCGCTGCTGGTCCGCCATCTGCCGCTGCTGCTGCTGGCGCTGCATCTCCTGCTGCTGTTGCTGCGCTTGCTGAGCCCGCTGCTGGTCGCCAGCCTGCCGTTGCTGCTGCTGGCGCTGCATCTCCTGCTGCTGTTGCTGCGCTTGCTGAGCCCGCTGYTGGTCGCCAGCCTGTCTTTGCTGCTGCTGGTGCTGCATCTCCTGCTGCTGTTGCTGCGCTTGCTGAGCCCGCTGCTGGTCACCAGCCTGTCTTTGCTGCTGCTGGTGCTGCATGTCTTGCTGCTGTTGCAGCGCTTGCTGCGCCCGCTGCTGGTCACCCATCTGCCTTTGCTGCTGCTGGCGCTGCATGTCCTGCTGCTGGCGGGCCATGGCTTGCGGGTCGGTTTGCAGGGTCCGTCCGTTCTGCTGCACCATGCCGCGCTGCTCAGCCTRGCGTTGCTGAAGCTGCTGGGCTTGCTGGGCTTGTTGGGCTTGTTGGGCTTGTTGGGCTTGTTGGGCTTGTTGGGCTTGTTGGAGCTGCGCGGCCGACTGGCCATTTTGCGGCGGCTGGCCGCGCGCCTGCTCCGGCCGCGTGGTCCAGCCACGCGTGCGCGCGTCGCCGCCCTGCACGGGCGGCTGCCCGCCATGCTCGGTACCCACCAGGCCTTGCGGCACGGGCGCACGGGAGCCGCCTTCCGCGCGCTGCGGCCCGAAGGCTGGATTGCCTTGATTTGCCGGATTTGCTGGAATCCCGCCGTTCGGTGTCCCCGGCCCGCCGGGCATCTGGCCTGCTCCGTTGCGCCCGTGGTATGCCGGTGCCGCCTGGCTCAGCCGGACCGGGGCAGGTGCCATGGCCTGGCCGCCGCCCGGGGCATTGCGCCGGCCCTGCCATACCGGGCCAGCGCCGGGCACGGTGCCACCAGCGCGGGCAAAGCGCTGGGCCAGCTCATCGTCGGCCGGGCGGCCGGGCGCACGTGCCGCAATGGCAGGGCGCGCGAAGCCCTGCATGACCGCCGCCGGGGCCGGCCGCGCGGGCGCCGCACCGATCAGGCTGGCCTTGACGGGCGCCAGCGGCGGCGCGCCGTTGGCTTCGCCCTGCGGCAGGTTGCGCCAAGCCATGCCGTGCCCCCCGGGTGGCACGCGCTGGCCTTGCACGAAGGCGCGTGCCGGCATGCCTGTGATGGCGCCCGGCACGTTCCGGTTGATATAGGTATTGCGGATATGGTTCTCGATCACCTCATTGTTGACGGTGAACTGGTTGATGCGGGTGACGTAGGTCGGGCTGGCGCCATAGACCGGGCGATATGCCTCGCGCGGGCCTAGCGGGTACCAGGCCACGCCGGGSCCACTGCCCGGCCCGCCACCGATAAAGCCAACCAGCGCGGGGGCGTAGACGGGGCGGCCCACCCTCGGGCCCGGCATCCATCCCCAGCGGTMGCCAACGCGGGCCCAGCGCCCATAGTGGGACGGGGCAAAGCCCCAGGGCGCGTCATCGCACCAGCTCCATCCCCATGGCGCCACCCAGGCCCAGTGGCCGGCGCTATAGGGCGCCCAGTCCGCGGCCACCACGCGCGGAAACCAGACTGCGCCATACCCGGGGTCTTCCTGCCAGTCGCCGTAGTCGTCCAGCGCGGCATAGCCCGTCATTTCAGGCGCCACGTAGCGGGCGGACGGCGAGCGGTCCTCCCGCGCGTCGCGCGCCATGGTCCAGCTATCGAAGCCGTCCATGGGCGGGTTGGTGGCGCGGCCGTCCTCGGCCAGGTCGGTGCCGTCGAAGCGCACTTGCTCGCCGCGCCGCATTTCCAGCGAGTGGTTGTCGCCGTACAGCACGGCCGAGCCGTGGTGCATGGTGACGACCGTGGAGCTGCCGTCAGGCGCCACGTCCAGCCGGTAGTCGCCCGGCTCGCGCGGCACGAAGGCCAGGTTGGGCGTATCGATCTCGACCGGCTGGTCGGGCGGCAGCGCGCGCACGCGCAATTGCAGCGTGCCCTGGGTCAGCTTGACCTGGGTAGCGCTGTCGTCGAGGTTGAGCACGGTCACGGCGGTGCCGCTGCCTAGCCGGATCGCCGTGGAGCCGGCGTGCACCTCGGCCCGCCCGCCGTTGTCGACCCAGAGGCGGTCGCCGGTGGTGATCGGCCGGTTCAGCGCGGCCTGCGCCCAATCGTCCGACCCGGCGGGGGCAAAGCTCAGGTTGCCGGCGGCATCGGTCACGGTGGCAATGCGGGCGGAGGGATCGGCGGATTGCGCCAGCGCCGGCAGTTGCCAAGTGACTAAAACGATGCTTGCGGCCAGGAGCAGGATGCGCGCACGCGGGCCAAGCTTGCGGTCAGGGAACATGTGGATACCTCTCGGTCAATATAGGCGCGCGGGCGAACATCTGCCGCCTCTGCTGTCACCATACTTCCGATAACGTCAGGCCGCCGGACTGGCGCACTTGACTTTGTAAGCACATATTTCCCTTGTTTCCCTGCGCAGCCGCGCCGGGAAGGCACGATCTGGCTGCGCGCCGCCCGCCGTGGCCCCCCGCCCGCGCGCAGGCCACGGCGGGCCAGCGCACGCAGGACAAAGCTGGAAACAATTGCGCATCGGCGCCGGACGCAGGCGAGAGGGGAAAGGCACGGCCGGCCCGGCTTAGCGGGCGGCGGACTGCTGCAGGAACTCGGTGAACTTGTCGGCGGACATGGGCCTGCCATACAGGTAGCCCTGTACCTCGTGGCAGCCGTTCTCGGAGAGGAAATCCCGCTGTTCAACGGTTTCCACGCCCTCGGCCACCACGCCGATGCCCAGGCTGCCACCGACGTTCACCATGGCGCGCACGATGGCGGCGTCGACCGGGTTCTGCGTAACATTGCGGATAAACGACTGGTCGATCTTKATACGGTCCACGGGGAAGGACTTGAGGAAGCTGAGCGAGGCGTAGCCGGTACCGAAATCGTCGCAGGTCAGGGTCACCCCGTCGCGGCGCAGGGTCTGCAACTGCCCGGAAAACTCATCGCCCTGCTGCAGGGCGATGGTCTCGGTGATCTCCAGCTCCAGCCGCTCCGGCGCCAGTGCCAGCTCGCGCAGCACGTGACGGACCTCGGTCAGCAGCCGGCTCTCGCTAAGCTGCGCGGCAAACAGGTTGATGGCCACCCGCGGTGCATCGGCAAACCCGAGCGACCACATGCGCGCCTGGGCGCAGGCGGTGTGCAGCAGCCAGACGCCAACGTCCGCCGCCACGCTGCTGGCGGCCAGCGCGTCGATGAAGCTGGCCGGCGTCAGCAGGCCCTGGGTGGGATGGCGCCAGCGCATCAGCGCCTCTGCGCCAACCACGCGGCCATCGCGCAGGTCGATCTGGGGCTGGTACAGCAACTCGAACTGGCGCTGCGCGTAGGCGTCGCGCAGCGCTTGCACCAGCGACAGGCGGGTCGTCACGTCGGTGCGCATCTGCGGCTTGAAGAAGCGGATGGTGCGGCCGCCGTCGCGCTTGGCCCGGCCGAGCGCCAGGCTGGCCGAGGCCAGGGCATCGGAGGCATTGTCGCCGCCGGCCGGCATCACGCAGGCGCCCAGGCTGGCCAGCACGTGGTGGCGCCGGTTGCCGTACTCGTGGGGCTCGGTCTGCAGCGAGAGGATGGCGGCGCTGACGTGGCGCACCAGGGTGGGATCGGCAATGGAAGGCAGCAAGACGGCGAACTCGTCGCCGCCGACCCGGCCCAGGATGGCGTCGCGCGGCGAGGCGTCGCGCAGGCGGCGGGCCACCCGGCGCAGGATCTCGTCGCCCTCGGCATGGCCATGCATGTCATTGAACGCGCGGAAATCGTCGATGCCAAGCAGCAATAGCGCGCAGCGCGGGGAGGCCTCCGTGCGCAGGCGGCCTTCCAGCGTGTTCAAGAATGCCTGGCGCGACGCTACGCCTGTCAGCGAATCAATGTCCGCGTTTGGCGGGGCGCCGGCCTTCGCCTCTGACCTGGCCACCATGCCTGCCCTGTTCGTGATTATCGACATCGGTCCGATCTGTCTATTTGGCAAGTGTGACYAAAACCAGGAAAAAATCAAGCCAAGTTAAACGATATGTTGCGGCAACAAATTGCAACGCATCGAATCCCCTTACCGCCCGGCGGGCGCCATTGAAATGGCCGGGGCCTTACAGTACCCTACGCCGCTATAATCCGGCCGCTCGCGCCCGGCCCGCGCGCGCGCCAATTCCGGCGCGCCCGGCCGGTCATCGACCGCCCTCCGACAAGAATAAGCAACGGGAAACCGCACCGTGACTCACTGGACCATCCGCACGCGCATCCTGGCAAGTTTTGCCTTCATCCTGGCGGTCATTTTACTCACGGCGGTGGTCGCCTATGACCGCCAGTCGGCCATCCAGACCCATGCGAATGCGCTGCGCGACGATGCGCTCCCGGGACTCTACTACAGCACCGCGATGCGCGGCGCCTGGGGCGAGACCTACGTGCTGGCCTGGCAGAGCGTGACCGCGGCCAATGACGCCGAGCGCCGGCAATACGCCGAGGCCAACTCGGCCCTGCAAAAGCGGCTGGACGGCCTGGAGGCAAAGTACGCCGATTCGATCCGGCGCGCCGACGATCGCGAGCGCTTCGACAAATACCGCGAGCTGCGCCGGCACTATGACGAGGTTTCGGCGCCGCTGTTCGCGGCGACCGGCCCGGAGGTCGCCGCCGCCGAGGCCAAGCTGCGCGGACCCATCCACGCAGCCTGGACTGAAGGCCGCTCGACCGTGCAAGCACTGTTGGAAGATAACAACAAAGTGGCCGAGGAGGGCGCCAGCAGCATCAACCAGGCGGTGCAAACGGCCAAGATCAGCATCGAGGTCTCCCTGATCGCCGCCCTTCTGGAGTCGCTGGTGGCCGGCTACCTGCTGTTCCGCTCCATTACGGTGCCGATGCGCTCGATCGTCAGGCAGCTCGCCGACATGCGCGGCGGCGACTTCCGCCAGCGCCTGGCACTAAACCGCAAGGATGAATTCCTGGAAGTCGAACAGGGCTTCAACCAGATGACCGGCGACCTCACCACGCTGGTCGGGCAGGCCCAGCGCTCGGCCATCCAGGTCACCACCTCGGTCAACGAGATCGCCGCCACCGCGCGCCAGCAGCAGGCCACCGCCACCGAAACGGCGGCCACCACCACCGAGATCGGCGCCACCTCGCGCGAGATCTCCGCCACCTCGCGCGACCTGGTCCGGACCATGACCGAAGTCTCCGGCGCCGCCGAGCAGACTGCCGGCCTGGCCGGCACCGGCCAGGCCAGCTTGTCGCGCATGGAAGCCACCATGCACCATGTGATGGAAGCCGCCGGCTCGGTCAACGCCAAGCTGGCCACCCTGAACGAGAAGGCGGGCAACATCAACCAGGTGGTCACCACCATCGCCAAGGTCGCGGACCAGACCAACCTGCTATCGCTCAACGCTGCCATCGAAGCCGAGAAGGCTGGCGAGTACGGGCGCGGCTTCTCGGTGGTCGCCACCGAGATCCGCCGCCTGGCCGACCAGACCGCGGTGGCCACCTACGACATCGAGCAGATGGTGCGCGAGATCCAGTCAGCAGTGGCGGCGGGCGTGATGGGCATGGACAAGTTCTCCGAGGAAGTGCGGCGCGGCATGTCGGAGGTGACCCAGGTGGGCGACCAGCTCTCCCAGATCATCGGCCAGGTGCAGTCGCTGGCACCGCGCGTGCAGATGGTCAACGAGGGCATGCAAGCCCAGGCGGGCGGCGCGGAACAGATCAACCAGGCCCTGATGCAGTTGTCCGAGGCGGCCCAGCAGACGGTGGAATCCCTGCGCCAGTCCAGCCAGGCGATCGACGAGCTGACGCTGGTCGCCAACGACCYGCGCACCGGCGTGTCGCGATTCAAGGTTTGAGCGCCCCGGGCACCCACGCCACTCCATGAAACTCTTCCTGCTCTTTCGCATCGGGCCCGACCACTACGCGCTGGACGCGAAGGAGATCGTCGAAGTGCTGCCGCTGACCACGCTCAAGCAATTGCCCGAGGCACCGGCCTGGGTCAGCGGACTGCTGGCGCGGGGCGGCCAGGTGGTGCCGGTCATCGACATCAATGCGCTGGCCACCGGCACGCCGGCCGCCAGCCGGACCAGCACACGCACCGTACTGGTGCATTACCGCCGGCACGCGGAGGCGCCCGCGCGCCTGCTCGGGCTACGGCTGGAGTACGCCACCGAGACGCTACGCTGCGAGCCCGCCGAGTTTATCGACAGCGGCGTGGACACCGCCCCGGCCCGCTACCTGGGGCCCGTGCGCAGCGGCAGCCAGGGACTGGTGCAGTGGATCAAGGTCGATGCCCTGCTGCCTGATGACGTGCACGCAAGGCTGTTCCCCGATCTGCCGGCGGCTGACGCCACCGCGCCAAGGCCATGACCACCGCCTCCCATATCGAAGCGCTGCTCAAGGAGCGCATTGGCCTGGACGCCGCCACCGTCGGCCCCGGCATGATCGAGCGCGCGTTGCGCGAGCGCCTGGCAGCGGCCGCGGTGCCCGACCACCACGCGTACTGGAACCTGCTGCACTCGCACCCGAACGAACTGCAGTCGCTGATCGAAGCCGTGGTGGTCCCCGAGACCTGGTTCTTCCGCCATCGCGAGGCACTGCTGGCGCTCGGCCGCTTCGCCGCCATGCGGGTCTTCGGCAGTGATCGCGCGCCGGAGGGCGCCGCGCCCTTGCGCATCCTCAGCGTGCCCTGCTCGACCGGCGAGGAGCCTTACTCGATCGTCATGGCGCTGCTGGACGCCGGCGTGCCGGAGCAACGCTTCCAGGTCGATGCCGTGGACGTGAGCGCCCGCTCGCTGGAGCACGCGCGCATCGGGCAATACGGCAACAACGCCTTCCGGGGCACCCCGCTGGACTTCCGCGATCGGTATTTCACCCCTTGCCAGGGTGGCTACGCGCTTAACGCCAACGTGCGCGCCAAGGTGCGGCTGCTGCGCGGCAACCTGCTCGACCCGGGGCTGATGGYCAATGAGCCGCCCTACCATTTTGTGTTCTGCCGCAACCTCCTGATCTATTTCGATCAGCCCACCCAGCGCCGTTCGCTCAAGATGCTGGAACGGCTGAGCCGGCAGGATGCCACGCTCTTTGTCGGCCCGGCCGAGGCCAGCCTGCTCACGCGGCACGGCTTTATCTCGGCGGGCGTGCCGCTCGCCTTTGCCTTCACCCGGCGCGGCGCGCAGCAGGCGGGCAGCGCCACGCCGGCAATGCAGCGCTACCCTGCGCACCCGAGTGCACCAGCCACGGCCGCCCCGCGACCGTGGCCGCAGCCGCTGGCCGCACGCGGCCATGCGGGCGCCGTCGGCGTGCCGGTGCCCCCGGCACTGGCACCGGTCGCCCCCGCCACCGGCAAAGCGGCCGAGCAGGCCAAGGCCAGCACCGACGCGCTGTCCCGGATCTCGCGRCTCGCCGATCGCGGCGAGCTGGCCGCCGCAGTGACCGCCTGCGTGGCGCACCTGCATGCGCAGGGTCCATCGGCTGCCGGCTACTGCCTGCTGGGCGTGCTCTACGACGCCACCGGCCGTCCCGCCGACGCGCGCGAGTCCTATCGCCGCGCACTCTACCTCGACCCGGCTCACCAGGAGGCGCTCTACCATATGGCTGCCATCCTGGAAGCGCAAGGCGACGGCGCGGCCTCGGCCCGCCTGAGAAACCGCGCACAGCGCAAGACCCCGATCCGTCATGGCTGAGCTCGCATCGCATCCCCTGGCCGCGCATGGCCAGCCGCCCGGCATGGGCACTGTTACGGTCACGGTCGCCGTGGACGATTGCTGGCGCCGCATCGGCGTGCTGGGCGATGGCAGCTGTCCGCAGCTGGCCGAGCACATCCATTGCCGCAACTGCCCAACCTATTCGCGCGCGGCGCTCACGCTGCTCGACAACCTGTCCACCGGCGAAGTCAGCCTCCCGGACGGCCACACCGGTCATGCCAATGCCACCGCGCGCGGGCCTGCCATGTCATGCCTGGTGTTTCGTATCGGCGACGAATGGCTGGCGCTGCCCGCGGGCGCGCTGGCGCTGGTCACCGCGCCCTGCCCCGTGCATTCGCTGCCGCACCGCCGCCACGCCGCGGTACTGGGCCTGGCCAGCGTGCGCGGCAACCTGCTGGTCTGCATTTCGCTGGCACGGCTGCTCGGGCAGGACCCTGCCGCCGGCGCCACCTCCAACGCCACCTCCAACGCCACCTCCAACGCCACCTCCAACGCCGCCGCCAGCGCCAAAGGCAGCGCCGGGCATGGCGCCCGGCTGCTGGTGCTGGGGCAGGGCCGCACCGCCATCGCGCTGCCGGTGGATGAAGTCACCGGCATCGAACGGATCGCCGAAGCCGACCTGCAGCCGTTGCCAACCACCTTGTCACGCGCCTCGGCGCATTACACCCGGGCGCTGCTGAAAAGCGGCCAACGCACGGTGGGCTTGCTCGACCCGGCCCTGCTGCAACAAGCCTTGAAGCGGAGCCTGGCATGAACCCCGACCAGTTGCGCGACGCCTCGCTGCTCGAGCTGTTCGCGCTGGAAGCGCAATCGCAGGCCGAAGTCCTCAACGCCGGCCTGCTGGCGCTGGAGCGCGACCCTGCCGCGGCCGAGCAGCTCGAGGCGTGCATGCGCGCCGCGCATTCGCTCAAGGGTGCCGCACGCATCGTCGGCCTGGATGGCGGCGTGCGCGTGGCCCACGTGATGGAAGACTGCCTGGTGGCCGCCCAGCGCGGCGAGCTGGTGCTGCGGCCCGTGCATATCGACACCTTGCTGCATGGCACCGACCTCCTGCTGCGGCTGGGCTCGCCGCCCGGCGGCGATCTGGACTGGGCTGACCGGGCCGGCAAGGCCGAGGTCGATGCGCTGGTGCTCCGCATGGCCGCGCTGCTGGCCGGCGAGGAGGTGKATGCCGACGCCTGGGCCACGGATCATGCCCCAGCGGCGGCAACGCCTGCGAGTRCATCCGCAGCCGAACCAGAGGCCACGGTGACAGCGGCCGTCCACCCGGCGCTACCCGATGGCCCGGTGGCCGGCATGGTCGCCGATACGGTCGCCGAACTGGTCGCCGAACCGGCCTCCGGCATGGCCACGGCGCCAGCCATGTTCGCGCCCGGCGAAGTCCCCCGCGAGCCGCAAGCCCAGGAGCGCATGCTGCGCGTCAGCGCCGACACGCTGGACCAGCTGCTGGCGCTGTCGGGCGCGGCGATGGTGGAGACGCACTGGCTCAAGCCCTTCGGCAACGCCCTGCAGCAAACCCGGCGCGTACAGATGCGCGCGCTGCAGGCGCTCGACGCCCTGCAGGTCACGCTCGCGGCCAGCGCGGCCGATCCCGCCGCCCTAGCCGCGCTGGCAGAAGCACAGCGCCTGCTGGGCGAGAGCCACCAGCAACTGTCGCAACGGGTCACGGAGCTGGAACAGTACGACCACCGCACCGGCCAGCTTTCGCACCAGCTCTACGACCGGGCGCTGGCGAGCCGCATGCGGCCCCTCGCCGACGGGCTCACCGGCTACTCGCGCATGGTGCGCGACCTGGGGCGCTCGCTGGGCAAGGCAGTGCACCTTGAACTGGTCGGCGAGAGCACGAAGGTCGACCGCGACATCCTGGAGCAGCTCGAAGCGCCGCTGGCGCACCTGCTGCGCAATGCGGTGGACCACGGCATCGAGATGCCCGAGGCGCGCCGCGCCGCCGGCAAGCCGGTCGAAGGCCGCATCACGCTGAACGCGCGCCACAACGCCGGCCGGCTGATGATCGTGATTGCCGACGACGGCGCCGGCGTGGACCTCGACGCCCTGCGCGCCGCCATCGTGCGGCGCAAGCTGGTGCCCGAGGAAACCGTGGCCAGGCTGTCGCAGGCCGAGCTGCTCGACTTCCTGCTGTTGCCCGGCTTCAGCATGCGCGAAACCGTCAGCGAAGTGTCCGGGCGCGGCGTCGGGCTCGACGCCGTGCAGGACATGATCCGCCAGGTGCGCGGCAGCATCCGCCTGACGCAGGAAAGCGGGCGCGGCATGCAGTTCCACCTGGAGCTGCCGCTCACCTTGTCGGTCGTGCGCGCCTTGCTGGTGGAGGTGTCCGGCGAGGCCTATGCCTTCCCGCTGGCCTATGTCATGCAGGCCATCAACCTGGAGCGCGGCAGCATCGAGCAGCTGGAAAACCGCCAGCACTTCCGCTTTGGCGAACGCCAGGTCGGGCTGGTGAGCGCGGCACAGGTCCTGCAGCAGGCGGAGACCCGGCGCGACGAGGACACCGTGCCGGTGGTGGTCCTGGGCGATCACGAACGTACCTACGGCGTGGCGGTGGACCGGCTGCTGGGCGAGCGCATCCTGGTGGTGCAGCCCCTGGTGGCAAGCCTGGGCAAGATCAAGGACATCGCCGCCGGCAGCCTCACCGAGGATGGCACGCCGGTGCTTATCTTCGACGTGGAGGATATGGTCCGCTCCGTGGAGAAGCTGCTCTCGGAGGGCAAGATCGACCGCATCCGCCGCGCGGCCGAGGCAGCCCCGGTACGGCGCAAGCGCGTGCTGGTGGTGGACGATTCGCTCACGGTGCGCGAGCTGGAGCGCAAGCTCCTGTCTAACCGCGGCTATGACGTCACGGTAGCGGTGGACGGCATGGATGCCTGGAACGTGCTGCGCGCGGAAACCTTCGACCTGGTCATCACGGACATCGACATGCCGCGCATGGACGGCATCGAGCTGGTCAGCCGCATCAAGCGTGAGGCCCGCCTGATGCACCTGCCCGTGATGGTGGTCTCCTACAAAGACCGGGAGCAGGATCGCCAGCGCGGCCTGCAGGCCGGCGCGGACTATTATCTGGCCAAGGGCAGCTTCCAGGACGCCGCGTTGCTCGATGCGGTGCAAGACCTGATTGGAGAAGCACGCGCATGAAAATCGGCATCGTCAACGACTCCCACCTGGCGGTGGTCGCCCTGCGGCGCGTCATCGCCCTCGATCMCGCGCTGGAAGTCGCATGGGTGGCCGAGGACGGCGAGAGCGCCGTGCGCATGGCCGCCGTGCGCACACCCGACCTGATCCTGATGGACCTGATGATGCCGGTGATGGACGGCGTCGAGGCAACCCGCCGCATCATGGCCGCCACGCCGTGTGCCATCGTGGTGGTGACCATGGACCTTGGCCGCAACGCCAGCCAGGTCTTCGATGCCATGGGGCAAGGCGCCATCGACGCCGTGGATACGCCCACATTGACCCAGCCGGATTCGCAACTGGCAAGCGGCCCCCTGCTGCGCAAGATCCGCAATATCGGCCGCTTGCTGGAAGGCCGCACCGGACCCGCGCGCGCGGCCGCACCGCCAAGGCGCAAGGCCAGTGCCGAGCGCCTTGTCGCGCTGGGCGCGTCGGCCGGCGGCCCGGCCGCGCTGGCCACCGTGCTGGGCGGCCTGCCGGCCGGCTTCACCGCCGCCGTGGTCGCGGTCCAGCACGTGGACGAGGCCTTTGCGGCCGGCATGGCCGACTGGCTGGACGCGCAGTGCGCGCTGCCGGTGCGCCTGGCCCGCGAGGGCGAGGCGCCGCAGCCGGGCACCGTGCTGCTGGCAGGCACCAACGACCACCTGCGCCTGGTCAGCGCCTCGCGCATGATTTATACCGAAGAGCCGAGCGACTACCTGTACCGGCCCTCGATCGATGTGTTTTTCGAGACCGTGGCGCAGCACTGGCGCGGTGACGCGGTGGGCGCGCTGCTMACCGGCATKGGCCGGGACGGCGCGCTGGGCCTCAAGGCCATGCGCGAGCGCGGCTACCTGACCATCGCCCAGGACCAGGCCAGCAGTGCCGTCTATGGGATGCCCAAGGCCGCCGCCGCCATTGGGGCCGCCAGCGAAATCCTGCCTTTGCAGCAGATCGCCGCCCGCATCGTACGGGCATGCAATGCCATCAACAACCAGGGGTAGCACAGAGGCGCTAACAACATGAAAAACAACGCAAACCTGGCCGCGCGCGCTTGCGCCGCGATGCCAGGATCATGCTGTTAGCGTCTCCAGGTCGGAGAGCACGAGGAAGACAATGTCTAAAGATACAAACCCTAGAGCGCCCCAGCGCCCGGATGAATACCTGGCCATGGTGCTGCTGGTGGACGACCAGGCCATGGTTGGCGAAGCGGTACGGCGCGAGCTGGAACCCGAGCACGATATCGATTTTCACTATTGCGCCAAGCCTGACGAGGCCGTTGCCGTGGCCGAGCGCACCCGTCCTACGGTGATCCTGCAGGATCTGGTGATGCCCGGCATCGACGGCCTGACGCTGGTGCGCCGCTACCGGGCCAACCCGGCAACGCGCGATATCCCCATCATCGTCCTATCCACCAAGGAGGACCCGCTCATGAAGAGCGCGGCCTTCGCTGCCGGCGCGAACGACTATCTGGTCAAGCTGCCCGACACCATCGAGCTGGTGGCGCGCATCCGCTATCACTCGCGCTCGTATCTCAACCTGCAGCAGCGCGACGAGGCCTACCGCGCGCTGCGCCAGAGCCAGCAGYAGTTGCTCGAGACCAACCTGGAGCTGCAGCGGCTGACCAACTCGGACGGCCTGACCGGGCTGTCCAACCGGCGTTATTTCGACGAGTACCTCGGGGCCGAATGGAAACGCGCCAATCGCGAGCAAAGCCAGCTGGCGCTGCTGATGATCGACGTGGACTCGTTCAAGGCTTACAACGACACCTACGGCCACGTGGCCGGGGACGAGGTGCTGCGCCGCGTGGCTGGCGTGATCCGCGAGAACTGCGCGCGCCCGGCGGACCTTCCGGCGCGCTTCGGCGGCGAGGAGTTCGCCATGATCCTGCCGTCCACCTCGCCCGGCGGGGCGCGGCTGCTGGCCGAGAAGGTCCGGCGCGCGATCGAGTCCCTGCAGGTGCCGCATAGCGGATCGCCGGTGGGGCAGCATGTCACTGTCAGCATTGGGGGCACGGCAATCGTGCCTGGTGCGGATTTGCCATTTAGCCGGATTGTGGAGATTGCTGATGCGGGGCTTTATCAGGCTAAGCGGAGTGGGCGGAATCAGGTTGTGATGACTTCTTGAGGTTTTGGGGTGGGGTTGCAACTGCAACTGTTTAGATTCAACTTCAACTGCAACTGCAGTTTCACCACCCCTGCGGGGCGGCGACCTACTTTTTTGTCTTGCCAAAAAAGTAGGCAAAAAAGGCGCGCCGGATGGGGCGACTACCCCCTCGGGATTTCACGAAAAGAGCGGCCGGGACCCAAACTCGCATC